>DASUMO010000485.1:0-2394 GCA_036277695.1 Chitinophagaceae bacterium | reverse complement strand
GAGACTGTCCAGTAAACGGCGGGTATTCACAATTTCCCGGCCAAATGATTCATTGCTTTGACAAACCATCACGGTATAGCCTGCTTCAAGGGCTACTTCATCGATGCCTTTCACCATGGTAGATAACACATAATCCAGGTTGGGAACAATGACCCCAATAGTATGGGTTTGTTTTTGTTTTAAGCTTAAAGCCAGTTTATTGGGCTGGTAATTCAGCTCTTCGGACAGGGCCATCACGGCCCGCTTGGTATCAGCATTTACATCCGGCGCGTTGCGCATGGCCCTCGATACCGTGGAAATAGAAATATTGAGTTGCCTGGCAATGTCTTTGATCGTAGCGGGTTTATTCATACGGCTCTTGCAGGGAATAAAGCTAAAACAAATGCCGTTACGAAAATACCGGCAGCGTTGCCGGTAACGTTGCCGGTTGCGTTTATTTAGAGAAGTATCAATAAATCATTAATAAATCTCAGTTATTTCAGCGATATCGATTATTATTTAAAATCTTCTAAAGGCTCAAAAAATGGCTGGCTGCCATTTCCGCTTAATATTACAACGGAATGCTTGCCGAAGGATGAATTAGGATAGTCAAACGTTATTTGCGCGGATCTTTATTTTCCCCGGTTAAACATTCCCTTCTTGATATCCAAACTGTTTTTCAATTATTGACGCATGCTATCAACTATGAACTCTCTCCAGGGAAAAATTGCAATTGTAACCGGTGGTGCCCGGGATATTGGGCGTGCCGTTTCATTAAAACTGGCTGCGGCCGGCGCCCGGGTTTGTATCAATTATTTTGGCAACCAGGAAATGGCCGATGAAACTTTGCGGCTTATCAAAGAAAGCGGAGGTGAAGCTATCGCATTGAAGGGTGATATGACCAACTCTGCCGATGTAAAGAAAGTAGTGGATGGGTGCCGGAATAAATTTGGCGATACGATCCATATCCTGGTGAATGTGGCCGGCGGCCTGATGGGGAGAAAACCATTGGCCGAACTGGACGAGGAATTCTGGGATGCTGTGATCAATGTGAACCTGAAGTCCGCTTACCTGGTTACCCGCGAAGTAGTTCCTTATATGAAAGATGGCGGGGCGATCGTGAATTTTTCTTCGCAGGCTGCCCGTGACGGGGGTGGGTTCGGCGCATTGGCTTATGCAACTGCCAAAGGAGGTGTGCTCACCCTGACCCGCGGATTGGCCAAAGAACTGGGTCCCAAAGGAATCAGGGTAAACTGCGTTTCACCCGGAATGATCAACACCACTTTTCACAACACATTTACCAAACCAGAAGTAAGAACGAATGTGGCGGCCGCAACGCCTTTGCGAAGAGAAGGAGAAGCAGGCGAAGTAGGCGACCTGGTTCTATATCTCTGCAGCAATGCTTCTTCTTTTATTAATGGTGAAAGTGTGGAGATAAACGGGGGAACTTATTTCGCTTAAGTAGAAAAAGTCTGATAGTTGGTTGAACAATAGTAGAACAATGGTTCAACAATAGTTACACTATAGTATAAAGATCCGGCAATAACGAAACACTGCTCTCAATGCGATTGCTTCCTGTCATAATCCTGCTCCTGTTTCCCCTGCTCATAGGTGCACAGCACCCCTTAACTTTTTTTACAAAAAACGAAGCTGCAGAAGTAAAAACGAAGCTTCTCCGTTATCCACTCCTTAACCGTTCATTTAAGGAAATAAAAAACGAAGTGGATGCCTGGTTAACCCGGGATGTTGATGTGCCTTTCCCCAAAGATCCCGCAGGTGGTTATACCCATGACAGGCATAAGGCGAATTACACATTGATGTTTAACAGTGGCATTTTGTATAACCTTACGGGCGAAAAACGTTATGCAGAACTGGTAAAGAAAATTTTTCTCAAGTATGCGGTATTGAATCCTGGCCTGCGCAATCACCCGCAAGCTACCAGCAGTTCGCCCGGTCGTCTATTCTGGCAAGCCCTCAATGATGCCAATTGGCTGGTTTATGCAGGTATGGCCTATGATCTGATTTATAATTCCCTAACGGTTTCTGACCGTAAGACAATCGAAGAAGGTGCTTTTAAACCAGAAGTTGATTTTATTACCGGGGACCTGAAAAAGTGGTTTGACCTGATACATAATCATGGTGTTTGGGCCTGTGCAGGAGTGGGTATCGTGGGGATTGCGACCGGAAACAAGGATTATGTGGATATGGCTTTGTATGGAACAGGGAAGAACGGAAAAAGCGGGTTCATTGCTCAACTGGATGGGTTGTTTTCACCAGATGGATATTATACGGAAGGTCCTTATTATGTACGCTATGCGATCCTGCCTTATTATCTTTTTGCCAATGCCCTGCAACATGCCCGGCCTGAATTGAGAATCTTTGAACACCGCCACCGCATATTACAGAAGGCCTTGT
>DASUMO010000484.1:0-5846 GCA_036277695.1 Chitinophagaceae bacterium | reverse complement strand
CTATTTCCCAAAGCGATCGCGATGGAAAAAGAATTATTGGGACAGGTCTCCTGATGCGCATTACTCTTTTTTTCTAATTAACTTGTCGCTGAAATGAAGTACTTATGGTCAGGATGACTCCCCGTATTATTTATTGGTTGGGCGGGCTCGTTTTTGCCGTTGCCCTCAGCCTTTCGTTTTTTTTTGACAGCTACGAATTAGCTGTAAGCGGCCTGGTGATCCTGATCATACTTACTGCTTTTATCCCGGGCTGGCAGGTCACCCTGCTTGTGGGAGTCCTCGGTGTCGTTGTAATGACAGGCCTTGTCATTTATTTCAAGGAAGAGGATAGTCATTTTGTCAAAGCCCTGCTTTCCCAGGTTTTCTCTTTGCTGGTGATGATTTTCGCTGTCATGATCGTGTTCTATATGAAAAGGCTGCAGCAAAGTTTTGCCCATGAAAAAACCCATATGACTTCGTTGTTTGAAAATGCGACAGAGGGTATTATCCTGACTGATAAAACCGGGAAAATCGTATTAGTCAATCCTGCAGCCGAGCGGATGTTCGGATATTCCGAACGTGAAATTGTAGGAGAACCGGTCGAAAAGCTGATACCCCACCGTTTCCATGCAAGACATTCCGGGTTAAGGGAGGGCTTTTATCAGCATCCTTCCAACCGGACCATGGGAACCGGCAGGGACCTTTTTGCCAGGCGGAAAGATGATTCGGAATTCCCGGTAGAGGTAAGCCTCAGCCATTATAAACAAAAAAATGAAGCCTTTGTCATCGCTTTCATCGTCGATATTACCACGCGTAAAGAAATTGAGCGAAACCTGATCAAACAGAAAATTGAACTGGAAAAAATCAGTGATGATATCCGTAAACTGAATGCCGAACTGGAAGGTAAAGTAGAGGAAAGAACCCTGATCCTGAAAGAGGCCCTGCAGAAATTGGAGCAATCACAAACGGAACTGAGTGAGGCCCTGGACAAGGAAAAACAACTGAATGAAATCAAGAGCCGTTTTGTTTCCATGGCTTCCCATGAATTCAGGACACCCCTGAGCACCATCCTTTCCTCGGCCACCCTTGTTTCTAAATATCCCAGTACCGAAGAACATGAAAAAAGGGAGAAGCATATCCGCCGCATCCGGGATTCCGTAAACCATATGAATGAATTGCTGGAAGATTTTCTATCACTGGGGAAGCTGGAGGAGGGAAAGGTAGGCATTACCATTTCTTCTTTCTGTGTAAAGGATTTTATGGATGATGTGGTGGATGAAATGAAAACCCAGCTCAAAAAAGAACAGCAGATCAATTTTGATTATGAAGGTGACCGGGATTTTATAACGGATAAGCGCATGTTGAAAAATATCCTGCTCAACCTGGTTTCGAACGCTATCAAGTTTTCCGATGAAGGGCAAACGATTTATCTTCATACCCAGAATAACCGCGACGGTCTTACCATAACTATTAAGGATGAGGGTATGGGCATTCCGGAAGAAGACCAGCCGCACCTGTTTGCGACTTTTTTCAGGGCCAAAAATGTAAGCAATATCCAGGGTACCGGCCTCGGTCTCCCCATTGTTAAACGTTATGTGGACCTGTTAAAAGGTGAAACCCGTTTTCGCAGCCAGCTCGGGGAAGGCACAACATTTGTTATCTGGTTACCAAGATTGATATCGGCAGAAAATGACGGATTCTAACCAGGAGCTGATGAACAGGAAAGAAAAAATACCGGTAATCATTGTAAGCATTTACCTGCTGGTCATAAGTGTCTATGCCGGGATGGGTATAGCATCACCGCTGGGAGGCTACCTGCTGGCCATCGGCCCGCCATTACTGTTATGGGTTGTATATAATGTGATCCGGTATGGGAAATTCGAGGGTAAGGAACTGGAACCGGGTGAAGAGTGGGGTTATGCCGATAAGAAAAAAGAGGAACTGGGAATATTTTAAAATTATTCCTGAACACCGCTTTCCAAAAGGCTCATTGTTGTTCATGACATTCAATAGCTTCCTTGTTCTGCATTGACAAATCCGGGCTTAGAAAGGGAATCCCAAGATTCAATCCTCTTAATATTAAGACCACTGCCATCAGGGTTATAAAAAACGGAACCGCTTTTCGCATCGATTGCCGGGCCCTGAGATTTACTAACTGGCCCATAGTTCCTACTAACATCATAGCAGGCAGGGTGCCTGCACCAAACAGGACCATGAAAAGTACAGCGGCTCCTATTGAAGGGGCCGTGATCGCTGCAGCCAGGGCAATATAGATCATCCCGCAGGGTAAAAATCCATTTGCTATTCCGAATAATAGAAAGCCCCGGGAATCTTTGGCTTTGTAGAGTAACTTCCCCGTGAGTTGCTGCATAAAGTGGAAAAAACCGGGCAGGAAGGAAAAATGAAAAGCAGATTTTCGTACCCAATAAAAAATAGCTGCTAAAAAAATAATAATTCCTGCGATAATGGAAAACTGTTGCTGTAAACCGGCCATATCCAGGCTTTCCCCCGCCAGACCCACCAATAATCCCAGGAAAGCATAGCTGATCACGCGTCCGGATTGATAACTCAGCAAATAAAAAAATCGTTTGACGGGTTTTAAACCAGCTGTTGGGAGGGCAAGACTCAGGGGTCCGCACATACCTACACAGTGCAGGCTGCCCGCCGCACCTAATCCAAATCCCGCTATCAGCATGGCCCCTATCATTACTGAACCTTGAATCTTTTCTCTACATAATAGTTTTCACCTGCATGATCCCAGCTGATCTTAACAGTATACTCGGCTTCACCTATACCAACGAAATCGAATGACTGGTTTCCGCCGGCATCAGTTTGCAAAGCAAACTTTCTATCCTTCGATGCATCATAGGCACAATAAAACCAAACTGAACCACTCAGTTTCCTGTCCCTCATTTCCAGCGGCAATTGAAGGCTTATCTTGTCTTCACGCTGTACCAGTTCCACTTCGCCCAATAGTTGAGCCCTTTTTGTTCCATCGATGACCTGCTGGTAGCGTAATTCATTTTTATAATAATCCTTTTCAACCAGGTCAAAATTGGTAGTCACAGCCCGGTAAACCAGGTAACCCATCATTCCCCCAAATGCAAAAAAAGTAAACATCAGTTTATAACCCCAGTTCATATCGTATCTTTTATAATTTAGTAAATGGACCCATAAAATTGGTGGTGAGTTGGGTGATCTTTTTCTCCCCGTCGTAAAGGCCAATCGTGAGTTTTGTTTTTCTTTTACTGACATAACTGCGGGGTAATACGACAAAAAAAGATCCCTTCCCCTGCCCTTCTTTTTTCACATCAATATTCCTTCCTTCCGCTTCTATAATATGACCCGGCGCGTTTTCCAGTTTCAGTGTAACCGGGATATCCTCAAGCGTTTTATTGATCACCTTAATCGTATATAAATTAGAAATACTATCCGCGCCTCTTTCCTGGTACAGCATACCGGCAGCACGCACGATGGTCCCGTCTATATCCTTACGGGTGAGTAAAAGCGTAGTGAGCAAACCCGCCAGGAGTAACAGCAGCAGCGTATAAAATTTCATGCGGGCCGTATACCGGAGAGGCTGGTTGCCGGCTATCCCGTTTTCCGATGCATACCGGATCAAACCCCGGGGTTTTCCGGTAGCATCCATCATTTTATCACAGGCATCAATACAGGCGGTACACCCCACGCATTCCATTTGCGTACCATTGCGGATATCAATTCCCGTGGGACAAACCTTTACGCACTGGAAACAATCGATACAATCCCCGGTATCCAGCACTGCAGGCAGTGTTTTTTTAAATTTTCCCCTTGGTTCACCTCTTTTGTAGTCATAGGCAACGACCATGGAATTTCGATCCAGCAAGACTCCCTGTAAACGGCCATAGGGGCATATAACCGTGCAAACCTGTTCCCGGAAATAAGCGTATACGGCATAGAACACAGCCGCAAAGGCAAGCATACCCAGGAACCCCATAAAATGCCGGCCCAACGGCTCACGGATTATCGCCAGCAGTTCGTCCATTCCTATAATATATGCCAGGAAAAAATTGGCTATAACAAAGGACAAAAGGTAGAAGACCGCATGCTTGGTTAATTTTTTACGGATTTTTTCCCCGTTCCAGGGTGCATTTTTTAACAAGCGTTGTTTTGCTGCACTCCCCTCTATGGCATACTCAATTTTCCGGAAAAGCATTTCCATGAATATCGTCTGCGGGCAAACCCATCCACAGAACAGGCGGCCGAATGCTGCCGTAAAAAGAACAATGAAAACAATAAAGGTCAACATCGTAACCCCGAATATGAAAAAGTCCTGGGGCCAGAATATTTTTCCGAAGATGATAAATTTTGCCTCGGGAATATCGAACTGGAAGAGCGGGCGGCCATTCAACCTGACAAAAGGCAGGGCAAAGAAAAGCGCAAAAAAGCCCCAGCTTACCCAGGTCCGGATAGAATAAAATCTTCCTTTGGGTTTTTGGGCAAACACCCATTTCCGTTTTCCTTTCGAGTCAACGGTGGCTAACCGGTCACGAAAGGATTCCGGGTTTACTGTAATACTTTTCTCCTCATTGGTCATCGTTTCGTTCATGATCAGGTATTAATTTCCCACTATTGCTGGGCTATTTTTGGATCCTTCATCGCTGCGCTGTCAACCATAGGCGCGGCCCCTGCTTCTTTGAATACTTCGCCTTGTGGTGCTTTAGGGTTCGGAGGATTGGTTCCTTTCAAACTTTTTATATAGCTGGCTACCTGCGCTATCTGTTTATTTGAATAGGTATTTTGCCATTGCGGCATGGCATTATAGCCATAACGGATCACTTTGAAAATGCTTTTTACATCCCCGCCATGTAACCAGTACTCATCAGTAAGGTTGGGCCCGACATCTCCCCCGCCGGCATCTTTGTGACAGGCAGCACAGGATTTCATATAAATGATCTTACCTTCTTCCAGGTCATTTGCAGATGATAAAAAGCTCACGGTATTTTCATCAACAGCCTCTCCTTTTTGTTTCAGGTATTCTTTGATCCTGGTCTCGGCCTTCGCCACCGACCTTTCATATTCTTCCACACTGGACGGCCCCGTATGAGACACGTGGAAACGCCATAAATAAATACCCGCAAAAACGATGGTCAGGTAAAAGCCATAGAGCCACCAGGGCGGCAGGCGGTTATCCAGTTCGCGGATCCCATCATATTCATGGCCCAGGTCTATATCAGCTTCCTGCTCTACAGGTTTAAACCTATTCAGGCGGTTCCACCAGCTTTGCATAGGTTTTTTTACAGCCAGTGGTAGGGTTTCTGCCAGTTTTATTCCTTCAGCCTTGAGTAATAATTTTATGTTGATCACCAATACCAGGATAACGGCCAATTCCAGGAACAATACAGCGGCCATTATGTAAAAGGTGGTAGGTGACAAACCGCCTATGTTTTTCGCTATGGTAGTTGTTTGCGTTGCCGAGTTCACATCCTGTGCGAAAACGGAAGAACCTGCCAGCAACAAAAACATGGTTAAAACTGCAGCAGCCGGAGAAGAATTTTCGACCCCTGTTTTTTGCTTTTTCATTTTTACATCCGCCGCCCCGACCAGTATATTGGCCAGCACGCCAATGATGACCAGTAACAACAACATTAAAATCATCAGTGTAACAGCCATAGGATTGGAAAAAGGCGAGGGTGCGGGCGGGCCTGCTGCCCATACCGGTGAACTGGTCAGTAATAATCCCCCTCCTAAAAAGCCTACTGTATACATGAATTTCCTGCGCATATTCAGCATATTAGTTTTAATAATTCTCAATTATCCAACGGAATGCGGCTGATCTCCCGGTAATTTTTCTTCTTTGTTTTGAATACCCAGGTGAGCATCACCAA
>DASUMO010000483.1:0-8217 GCA_036277695.1 Chitinophagaceae bacterium | reverse complement strand
CGGTCCAGCGGTAAAGCCGGTAAACCGAACCCGCGTTTGCATGAAAGCGGTCGAAATTGAATTCATTCACGGCATAGAGCAGGAAAAGGGAAAAACAAGCGAGCCCAATAGACAGCCCTGAAATATTAATGACCGAAAGAATTTTCTGCCGGCCCAGGTTACGCAATGCAATTTTGAAATAATGTTTTATCATGGCTATACTTTATTCTGTTCTCAAACTTTTAACAGGGTTGGCAATCGCGGCCCTGATAGCCTGGAAACTGATTGTGAATAATGCTATCAGCAGGGCAGCTACTGTCACTGCAAGAAATACCCAGGCATTCATATTGATACGGTATGCAAAGTCCTCCAGCCATTTGTTCATAACCAGCCAGGCTATGGGGAAGGCGATCAGGGAAGCTATTAACACCAGTTTCAGGAAATTTTTAGACAACATACCTACGATAGTAGAGGATGATGCGCCCAGTACTTTCCGGATACCAATTTCACGTATCCGCTGTTGGGTACTGTAGGCTGCGAGACCAAATAACCCGATGCAGGCAATAAAAATAGCGAGTACGGAAAAAATGCTGAATATTCTTTGCATGGATTGTTCGGACTGGTATTGTGCGGCCAGGGCCTGGTCCAGGAAATTATAATGGAATGGCCGGTTGGGCACAAACTTCTTCCAGGTGTTTTCCGCTGAAGCGATTGCGGTTTTTAGATTCGCTGATGATAACCGAAGGGCAGTAACAAAAGTGACTTCCCCGAATTTGGCGCTGTTGACAACCACCAGGGGAGTTATTTTTTGATGAAGAGATTGAAAATGAAAATCCTTCATCACACCAATCACTGTATATACATAAGGACTTCCATCAGGAGCGCTGAAAATACCATCGGGACTGGTTAGCCTGGCTCCGATAGGTTCTTTCAGTCCCAGTTCCGCCACTGCTTTTTCATTCAGCACTACCGCCAGCGAATCCGTGGAAAATTCTTTTGAAAAGAAACGTCCTTCTTTTAAGGAGATATCCAGTAAGCTTGCATAATCTGCATCCACTATGATACTTCTCCCTGTCAATTGTTCTTTTTCACCCTTTACCTGGAAGGTAGTTCCAAAGAAATTAGCCTGGCCCGGCAAACCGCTGGCGCCACTGACCGCTTCAACGCCTTTTATTTTAGACAGCTCTTCGCGGAACGTCTTGGATTGATCCCCCACCAGGTCCGTTCTTTCAATCATAACCACATGGTCTTTGCGGAAGCCCAGCCGGTCACCCGTCATATATTTCATTTGCCTGTTCACGACAATTGTGGCGATGATCAGTACAACAGAAATGGCAAACTGGAACACCACCAGGCTATTCCTGAGTAAAAGACCGTAGCGTTGCGACCTGAACCTGCCTTTTAAAACAAGAATGGGTTTAAAAGAGGATAAAACAAAGGCGGGGTAAAGACCTGCAATCAAACCCGTGATAACGGAAAAAAGGAGGATATAAATAAGATAGAGGGGATTAAAAAAATAAGAGAGGGAGAGGTCTTTGCCCGAGAGCTGGTTAAAAAGCGGTAGCAATAAGGCGATCAATCCAAATGCAATAATACTGCTGATAAGGGCCACAATGATGGATTCAAACAGGAATTGTATGATAAGCGGCCTGCGCTGGGATCCAAATGTTTTCCTGATTCCCACTTCTTTGGCTCTTTCCATAGAGCGGGCAGTAGAGAGGTTAATGAAATTAATACAAGCCAGCGCAAGAATAACAATAGCAACCACGCTAAACATATAAACGGCCCGCATACTGCCGTTTGGTTTTAACTCGCCTTCGAGGTCGGAGATCAAATGTATTTTTCGCAGGGGCTGAAGATAATAGCGGTAACCGTTTCCTTCTTTCTGGAAATCTTCAATGCTTTGACCAAAGGCCTGTTGTACCTGGCCGGCAACATATTTTTTTATGATTTCCGGGAATTTGGATTCAAGAGCCTGCGGGGAGGCGCCCGGGTGAAGCAACAGGTAAGTGTGTGCGGCAAAGCTGATATAATTGGGCTGGCGGGTAAATTCAAAGCCTGCGGTTGATAAAAGCAAGTCAAATTCAAAATGAGAATTGGTAGGCCAGTCGGCGCAGACCGCTGTTATTTCGAAAACATTGGGCACATTATTATTGCCATCGGTTTCAAAAGTCTTCCCGACCGCAGCAGCAGCTGAACCAAAGTATTTGATCGCCGTCGTTTCATTCAGGACTACGGTATTGGGTTTTACCAGCGCTGCTTCGGGATCTCCTTTTAACAGGGTAGTGCTAAACACCCGGAAAAAATTGGAATCAACAGCCAGCACCTTATCTTCTTCAAATACTTTATCACCGATACGCAGGAAGAAATTACCCCCACCCCCAAAATTGAAGATCCTTGTACTTTCCACCACTTCGGGGTATTCAGTTTTTATGGCAGCCCCAATTGAATGCGGAATGAAGGAATAGGAGCTGGACCGGCCCGGGTATTTCCTGTCCAGTACCACGCGGTAAATATTATCTCCTTTATCATGATGCCTGTCAAAGCTCATCTCGCTTTGAACAAATAATACAATCAACAGGCATACCGCGAGCCCTGCCCCCAGTCCCAGTATATTAATGGCCGTGTAGACCTTTCTTTTCAACAAGTTTCGCCACGCGATTTTAAAGAAGTTCCTGAACATGGTAGTTGATTTATTCCATTTCCATGAAATGGTATTATTCAGTTCTCAAGCTTTTGACCGGGTTGGCAATCGCCGCTTTGATAGCCTGGAAGCTTACGGTAAACAAGGCAATCAATAAGGCTACTATGCCTGCCGCAGCAAATACCCACCACCCAATACTGACCCGGTAGGCAAAGTCTTCTAACCATTTATTCATGATATACCAGGCCAGCGGGGTAGCCACCAGGATAGCGATAATGACCAGCTTCAAAAAATCCCTGGACAGCATCGCGGTAATATTACTCATGCTGGCGCCCAGCACTTTTCTCACCCCAATTTCCTTTACCCTTTGCTGGGTTGCATAAGCTGCCAGTCCCAGCAAACCCAGGCAGGCGATCAGCAATGCCAGGAAAGAGAAATAAAGAAAGAAACGGGAGAATCGTTCTTCAGCCAGATATTGTTCCTGCAGTTTTTTATCCAGGAAGGCATACTCTAGCAGGGCACCAGGGAAATGTTTTTTCCATGTTGAATTGATCGTTGCAATGGTTTGTTGCGGATCACTCATATCCGTTTTCAGGGTGATCTGGGAAAATGTTCTGCGTTTCAATACCAGTACCAGGGGATCAATGGGGTGCTGCAAAGTTTGAAAATGAAAATTTTTGACAACACCGATAACCCTTCCGTTCCTGCCGGCCATTTCAAAGGGTTTGTTGAGGGCATCTTCATTATCCGTCCAGCCAAATTTCTTTACCGCGGCTTCATTTACGATATAGGATAAGGTGTCATTCATATCATCCTGATAGAAATTCCGTCCTGTTACCATTTTCATATCATATACGCCGAGGTAGTCCGGGTCAATGATGAGCCGGTAAGTACCTGTCTGCAGTTTATTGCCTTGCCCATCCACGGTCCTGGCACCGGAATTTCCAAGGGTGCCCACGATTAGTGAGTTCGATACGGCAGCGCCTTTAATGGAACTTGATTGTAAAAGATCATTTTTAAAAGCAGTGTAACCAGCAATCACATCGCTGTTACCATTTACTTTCAGCGCAATCAATGCGTCCTTGTCAAAACCCAGGTCTTTATGACGGATATAACGGAGTTGTGAGTTAATGACCAGGATACCCGCGATCAAAACGATGGCAATCGCAAATTGGAAAACGACCAGGCCACGGCGTAAGAGGACCCCGCCGGATTTTGACTTCAATGATCCCTTCAGTACTTCTGCAGCCTTATAGGCTGTTATAAAAAAGGCGGGGTAAATGCCGGCAATTAAACCGATAGCCAATGTTACAAGCGCGAGGAATAATAGTAATGATGAGGAAGAGAGTATGGATATATCCTTCCCCGTTAACTGAGTGAACACCGGTTTCAGGGCCACAGATAAGACCAGGGAAAGAACAAAGGAAATCGCTGCCACCAGTATCGCTTCGGTAAGGTGTTGCCCCACCAGTTGTTTTTTGGAAGCGCCCAATACTTTTTTTACACCTACTTCCCTGGCTCGTCCCAACGAACGGGCAGTGGCCAGGTTCATATAATTGATGGCAGCAATCAGCAGGATGAAGAGACCGACGGTAATAAAAATATAGAGGTTCTTAACGTTACCGGTGGGTGCAATTTCATAGCGGAGATTGGAATGAAGGTGGATGGAACCAAGTGGCTGTAAGAAGTGTTCGGTTTTATTCCCCTCGTGATGGTGCGCGGATGGGTCATTCCGTTTCCTGAAATCGGCTAAGCGGGGCTGGATCTTCGCCGCATCGTTTTTATCTTTTAACAGCAGGTAGGTGTAATAACTATTATTATCCCATCCGTCGGCTGTGATGGAACTGGGTTCATAGGTTTCAAGCGAAGAAAAGGAAAGCAGGCAATTAAAGCTGAAATGCGCATTCTTCGGGGGATCGGCGATCAGGCCTGTCACCGTATACAGTTGCCCGCGTCCCGATGTATCATATAAAAAGAGGGTCAGGTTTTTGCCGAGTGGGTCTTCCCTGCCAAAATATTTTTTAGCAAGTGACTCCGTAAGAATGATGCTGAAAGGCGCGGTTAAGGCTGTTTTGGTATTGCCTCTTAAAAGATCATAGCTGAACACATCAAAGAAAGCAGGATCGGTAGCCAGGATATCTTCTTCGGTAAATTGTACATCGTCACGCTTTACAATGGCATCGCTTTTATCGAAACGAACCGTATTTTCTACTTCCGGGAAATCCTTTCTGAATGCGGCCGCCATCGGCACGGGAGAGCAGGCATGCTGAAAAGTTTCGGCCTGCGTGATGATAGTGGCCGATACCCTGAAGATGCGATCAGCCTTTTTATTGAATTGGTCATAGCTCCATTCATCTTTGACCCAGAGGGCAATAAAGGCAAAGCAGGTGAGCCCGGCCGACAAACCAATTATGTTTAACAGGGAATATCCTTTGTTCTTTAAAAGGTTGCGGTATGCGGTGATAAAGAAATTCCTGATCATGGTTTTCGTTTTATTCGGTTCTCAAACTTTTAACCGGGTTGGCCAGTGCCGATTTAATGGCCTGGAAGCTGATCGTGGCAAAAGCAATGAATAAGGCGATCAGGGCAGTCCAGGCAAATACGGGCCAGCCAATGGAAGTTTGGTAGGCAAAATTTTGCAGCCATTGCCGTAAAGCATACCAGGCCAGGGGCGAGGCAATAAAGACGGCGATAATGACCAGTTTCAGGAAATCTTTTGACAACAGCATCACCACCCCCGATACACTGGCGCCAAGCGCTTTCCTGATCCCGATCTCCTTGGTTCTTTGCTCTGCGGTGAATGTGGCCAGGCCAAATAATCCCAGGCAGGAAATAATGATGGCAATCAGCGTAAAAGAATTAATCAGTTTAGCCTGCCTGCTTTCGGCTTCATAGTTTTTTTGAAAATCCTGGTCCAGGAAACTATACTCAAAAGGTTCGTTGGGGTTTAATTTTTTCCAGGTTGTTTCCAGGGCCGACAAAGACTGTTTGATATTATTCCCGCTGGAATGGGCGATCATATAGTTAAACCCGGCATCTGCATCGTGGTAAAAGCGGAAGGCAAAGGGCTCGATGGTCTCGTGCAGGTCTTTAAAATGAAAATCCTTTACCACGCCGATAATGGTGAAACGATTTTGCACACCATCCCAGTCGGCTGCCAGGAATTTGCCTACGGCTTCCTGGGGCGAAGCAAATCCAAATTCCCGCAGGGCCGCTTCATTGATCACGAAACTGGTAAGCGTGTCAGCCGCAAATTCAGATGAAAATAACCGGCCGGCGATGGGCTTCACTCCCAGGGTTTGTAAAAAATTATTATCGACAAGGTTAATATAAACCTGCTTGGAATTGTTCATGGTTTGACCCTCGCGGTACATCAGCCAGTCCTGCGGGTTAAAGATCCCTGGATAAGCCATGGAAGTACCCATGTTCTGAATCGCGGTATTATTCGCCATTTCATCTTTGAATGCGCGCACGCTGTTCTTGGCAGTTGAAGTGCGAAGCGGGATGATGATCTGCTGATCTTTCTGGAAACCCAGGTCTTTTTGTTGCAGGTATTTCATCTGGTTGGCGATGACGATTGAAGCCACGATCAGCACGATCGAAATCGTAAACTGGAAGATCACCAAACCTTTGCGCAGCGAAATGGCGGCAAATGAATTGCTGAATTTTCCTTTGAGCACTTTACTCGGAATAAAAGAAGAAAGATAAAATGCCGGGTAACTGCCGGCAACCAGGCCGGTGACAAGGGTTAACAATAAAAAGAATCCTCCTGCTACCCATTTTTGCTCATGGGAGATGACCAGGGTTTTGCCAGCTACCTGCTCAAAAAGGGGAATTAAAAGCATTGTACCGATCAATGCAAGTACCAGCGCAATGGCGGCCATTAGCATGGACTCGCCAAGGAACTGTCTTAACAAAGATTTCTTGTGGGCTCCTAAAACTTTTCTCACGCCCACTTCGGCCGCTCTTTTTGCCGAGTTGGCGGTAGACAGGTTCATGAAATTGATACAGGCAATCAACAGCGTTAGCAGGGCTACTGATCCAAGAATAAATAAAGCTGTTTTACTGCCGCCGGCTACAGAACTGTTCTTTGTAATGCCTGACAAATAAATGGCAGGTAGCGGCGTGAGATAGTATTGTCTTTGCTTGCCCATTTGTTTTAACTGCTCGCCCAGGTGCCGCTGAATAAAGTCAGGAAATTTCTGTTCCAGTTTTTTAGGGTCGGCACCTTCCTGTAATAAGAGATAAGTCGAAAACATATTGTTATTGGCCAGGCTGGGATTATCATTGGCAAAGCGGTTCATATTACCACCCCGGAAACTCATAAAAAACCGGGCATCCATATGAGTAGGACCTTTGGGGTTTTTGAAAACGCCGGTAATCCTGAAGCTGGTATCGCCATGGGTGCTGCTGCTGATCCGGACAACCTTATTCAATGCAGGGTCATTACCAAACAATTTGTTGGCAATCTCTTCATTGATCACGACCGTGTTGGGCTCGGTAAGCGCTGTTTTGGGATCGCCTTCGCGAAAAGGATAACTTAATAGCTGGAAGAGGTTGGAATCCGCCAGGTAGCCCTTGGTTTCATAAATGGATTTGATGTCATTCCCATCCTCCTTTGTTTGAAAAAGAGTTTTATCATCCCTGAAAAGATGCAACAGGCGGGTAGAAGCGATGACTTCAGGATACTCCTGCTGGATCATCCTGCCCAGGGGGGCCGAACTATTGGCTCCTTTTTCTTCCACGCCTTCATCAATAAATACAGTGCCTACCCGGAATATCCGGTCCCCGTTTTTATGATGCTTATCATAACTGATCTCATGGTAGATGTAGAGTGAAATCAGCATGCAGCAGGTCATGCCAACCGATAAACCGATAATGTTGATAAACGAAAACGTTTTATTCTTCGCCACATTCCGCCACGCTATTTTCAAATAATTCCTGAACATAGAAGTGTTTTTAATCTTTATAGTATAAGATCATAGGGTAGTTTATTCTGTTCTCAAACTTTTAACCGGGTTGGCCATTGCCGATTTAACAGCACGGAAACTGACTGTCAGCAGGGCCACCAGCAAGGCTGCTGCTCCCACCACCGCGAACATCCACCACTCCATTTTTATGCGATAGGCAAAATCGTTCAGCCATCGTTGCATTAAATAACCCGCTACCGGAAATGCGGCAAAAAGGGAGATGCCCACCAGCAAAACAAAATTCCTGGCCAGCAACTGGGTAATAGAAAATACACTGGCTCCAAGCAGTTTCCGGATACCTATTTCCTTGGTGCGTTGTTCAGCGATAAACGTTACCAGCCCCAGCAATCCCATGCAGGCGATGAGGATGGCGATAATCGTGAAGATATCTGTGATCCTGGCCACCCGGTTTTCGTTATTATACAGCAGGGCGAATTTTTCATCCAGGAAGTTCCAGGAAAAAGGTTGCCCCGCAGCCAGGCTTTTCCAATTCTGTTCAAGTTGTTTTACCAGGCCTGCTATATCCCTCGCTTCGAAACGAAGACTGATATAGCTGGGAAAACCATTGGGGAAAATGGCAAGGGGACCTATTTTATCCCGCAGGCTGTTGTAATGAAAATCTTT
>DASUMO010000482.1:0-4264 GCA_036277695.1 Chitinophagaceae bacterium | reverse complement strand
AATCATGTAGGGCATGCGCTCCATGCGCCATGAATTCGGGTATACCAATAAAGCCCCCTATTACCGAAAGTATGGCAAGTATGATCAAAGGAATGACCATGGCGGCCGGACTTTCATGCAGGTGATGTTTTTGTTCTTCTGTTCCGCGGAAATGACCGCGGAAGGTCATCGCATATAAACGGAACATATAGAATGCCGTAAGCAGCGCTGTAAATAAGGCAATGCCATACCAGGCAGGGGATTTAATGAATGCCCCGGCCAGGATCTCATCTTTGGAAAAGAAACCGGAGAAACCCGGAATTCCTGCAATAGCCAGGCAACCCAATAAAAAGGTAATATGCGTGGTTTTCATATATCGGCTTAAGCCACCCATTTTACGGATATCCTGTTCGCCACCCATGGCATGTATCACACTCCCGCTTCCCAGGAATAATAAAGCCTTGAAAAATGCATGGGTCATTACATGAAATACCGCGGCGGTATAAGCACCGGATCCCAGGGCAAGAAACATAAAACCAAGCTGGCTGACGGTAGAATAAGCCAGTACCTTTTTAATATCATTTTGTTTTAACGCGATCGTTGCAGCGAGCAAAGCAGTTGCCAGCCCGGTCAGGGCTACGATATTCATAGTCAGCTCCGACAGGGAATACAAGATATTGCTGCGGGCGATCATATAGATACCGGCAGTAACCATGGTTGCGGCATGGATGAGGGCCGATACCGGTGTAGGTCCCGCCATCGCATCGGGCAGCCAGGTATACAGGGGAATCTGCGCGCTTTTACCGGTAGCACCAATAAATAAAAGCAGTGTAATAACGGTAATATCGGTTGCACTTAATTTTTGCAGACTTTCAGCAGCGAACACGGTATCGAAAGAGACCGAACCTAATTTAGCGATCATCCAGAATATGGCGATCAGGAAGGCCAGGTCACCAATGCGGTTCATGATAAAAGCCTTATTGGCAGCCTTATTGTATTCATTATTCTTAAACCAGTACCCGATCAGCAAATAGGAGCAAAGCCCTACTCCTTCCCAGCCGATAAAGAGTATAACAAAATTTGCTCCCATAACCAGCAGGAGCATGGAGAATACAAAAAGATTGAGGTAGGAAAAATAGCGCCCGAAATGCTCTGTTTTTTCACCATGCATGTATGAAGTGGAATAAACATGGATCAAAAAACCTACCCCGGTAACGATCAGCAGGAAAAGCGAAGAAAGCTGGTCAATCTTGAACGCGAAAGGAATGACCAGTTTGTCAACCCTGATAAAATTGAAATATTCCGCCACATAACTATTCCCACCCTTTACTTGAAGAAATACCCAAATACTTAAAACAAAAGAAACGAAAATGACCCCGCAACCGATGATCCCGATAGCCCCTTTCGATAATTTTTTCCTTCCCAATCCATTGACCAAAAAGCCCAGCAGGGGTAGCAGCGGTATTAAGTAAACTATTTGCAATACATTCTTCATAAAGCCCCTCCAAACCTTCCCCCGGGGAAGGCTTTTGAAGTTTCATTTTATTCGAAAATATCTTTCCCAACCTCTTCCAGCACTTCTTCCGAAGCAGGGAGGTCTTAATGTTTTAACCGGTTCAGGAAATTGACATCCACCGAGTGGATATTCCTGTACATCATGACAATGATGGCCAGTCCCACACTTACTTCAGCCGCGGCAACCACCATGATAAAAAAAACGAATAGCTGGCCCTCGCTGCCCGCCATAGTGGCGGCATTCTTCCCTGCCTCAATGGTATGATGCATTTTAGAAAAAGCTACCAGTAATAAATTCACAGCATTCAGCATCAGCTCAATGCACATGAAGATGATAATCGCATTCCTCCTTGTCAATACCCCCACGATGCCGATGACAAAGAGTGCGAGAGACAGGAATATGTAATAGTTGATTGGCATATAATAAGCTTTGAGCTATTAGCTTCGAGCTGCGAGCTGGGTCTTTGGTTCGCAGTCCCTTACTAATCCGTAACGCATTTTTTTTAAACCATATTTAATCATATTATTTATAGTAATCTCAAAAAATAATTCCCACCGGGAAGCAAGCAGCTTGCAGCCAGAAGCTAAAAGCTTAGTCTCTTTTTCCAATCACCACTGCGCCGACCATGGCACTCAAAAACAAAATACTACTGATCTCAAAAGGCACTACATAACGGGTGAACAATTCTTTTCCCAGGTATTTGATCAACCCGATATTGCCTTCATTCACCTGGGCTACCTGTTCCCTGATATCAATATTGCGCAAAGCTGCTACCAGCACCAGCAAAAGACAACCACCTGCGACGGCGCCGGCAAATTTCAACCATTTATTTTTTTGGGGTTCTGTTTCCTTGTTCAGGTTCATGAGCATGATCACGAACAGGAATAAGACCATGATAGCCCCGGCATATACAATGATATTGACAATTGCCAGGAACTGCGCATTGAGTAAAATATAATGTCCGGAGATAGCAAAAAAAGTGACGATCAGCCACAAGACACTGTACACGGGGTTCTTACTGGTAATTACCATCAGTGCACTGAATAAGGCCATTACCGATAAAAACCAAAAAAGTAGTTGCGTGATTCCCATATGAGCTATTAGCTGTCAGCCGCGAGCTTTGAGCCTTTGCATGTTTTAGTTTACTTAACCTTACTTCTATCCTTCTTTACTTAACCTTTACCTCTTGAACCGGCCGTTCACCCAGGGCCTTTTTGTATTCTTCCGGCTGGGTAAGAGGGTTCGGTATCAGCAAATCTTCCTTTTTATAAATAAATCCTTTTCTTCCATAATTAGCCGGCGCAAAGGTCTGCGATAAGTAAATCGCGTCTTTAGGACAGGCTTCTTCGCATAAGCCACAGAATATGCAGCGCAGCATATTGATCTCGTATTTCGCCGCATATTTTTCCTCGCGGTAAAGATGCTCCTCGCCGGGAAGTCTTTCCGCTCCTTCCATGGTAATGGCTTCGGCCGGGCAGGCCACAGCGCAAAGCCCACAGGCCGTACAACGTTCACGGCCCTCTTCATCCCTGTTCAGCACCTGCAAGCCCCGGAACACCTGTGAAAAAGTCCTTTTTTCCTCGGGATAGCTGATCGTGGCCTTCTTCTTAAAAAGATGGCTGATGGTGATCATCATACCCTTCGCAATATTCCACAGGTAAATACTTTCCAGCCATGTCATTGGCTTGCGGTCAACCTGTTTAGCTCTTTGTGTTAACATAGTAAGCTGTTAGCTAATAGCTGCTAGCTTTTTAAATTTTTGCAAATATATTGTTTATACAGCCGCAACCTATTCTTCTCCCCTGCTCTTTTCCATTTCAACTGATCTTCATCAAAACTAAGCCAGTCTTCACTTTTGGAGCCACAACATTACGGCTGCCGAAATGATCATATTCAGCAAGGCTAATGGGATCAATTTCTTCCAGCCTAAGTTCATGAGTTGATCATAACGGAAACGGGGAATGGTCCACCGGATCCACAGGAACAGGAAAAGGAAAATAAAGATCTTGGTCATCAGCACTCCGAAACTGATAAATGAAATCCAGAAAGAACTCAATCCCCAGGCGGCTTCATTGACAAATGGAATATCGTATCCCCCAAAATACACCGTGGCCATCACTGCGCTGCTCACAAACATATTGATGTATTCAGCAAAAAGATAAAAGCCCAGCTTCATGGATGAATATTCCTGGTGATAACCAAAATTGAGTTCGTTCTCCGCCTCCGGAAGGTCAAACGGTGTCCGGTTACATTCCGCCAGCGCACAAATAAAAAATATCAGGAAACCCAGGGGCTGGTAGAGCACGTGCCAGCCGTTTTCCACCTGGTTGGCGACAATATCACTCATCTTCAGCGAACCGGTCATGAATAGTACGGCAATCAGCGCCAGCCCCATCGGTAATTCATAAGATACCATTTGAGAAGCCCCGCGGATAGCCGCCATCAGCGAAAATTTATTGTTCGATGCCCAACCCCCAATCATGATTCCATAGACGCCAATACTCACAAAACCGATAACCAGCAAAATACCCATATCCACATCCGCTACCTGCATCGCTATCACATTACCTCCGCTGGTAACAAATGGTGTGGCCCAGGGAATGACCGTACTCGTAATAAGTGCAGTGATCATTGCTAATGCCGGACCCAGTATAAATAAGAACTTGTTCGATGCGAGCGGAATGATCTCTTCCTTGAAAAAAAGTTTACCACCGTCTGCAAGAGGCTGGAGTATACCAAATGGTCCCGCCCGGTTCGGCCCTCTCCTGT
>DASUMO010000481.1:0-12207 GCA_036277695.1 Chitinophagaceae bacterium | reverse complement strand
CGGATGGCTTCGTGGGCTTCCTGGGCCGATTCGTTCTTATTCTTGTATTTCCGGAACTGGTGATACTTGTCCCCGAACATTCCCTTTACCGTACGTGTGATATCGCCCAGTGCCGTATCGCTGAGGTTCACGCTGTCGGTTCGCATATACGTGATATAACCATTCTCATACAAACGCTGTGCGATCAGCATGGTCCTGGATACACCATAACCTAATTTTCTGGAAGCTTCCTGCTGCAGTGTGGATGTAGTAAATGGCGGGGCAGGGGAGCGCTTACCCGGTTTTACCTGGATATCCTTTACGGAATAATTCGCACCTGCACAACTTGTAAGAAATGCTTCGGCGTCTTCGGCAGAATTGTACTTGCTCCCTTCTGCCTTAAAAGGGATCTGTTTTTGCGTATTATCTTTTGCAGTAAATAAAGCCTCGATCCTGAAACTGCTTTGGGGGATAAAAGCATTGATCTCTCTTTCCCTTTCCGCGATCAGTCTGACCGCCACGCTCTGTACCCTGCCCGCGCTGAGGTTATTGCTAACGCTCATTTTTCGCCAAAGCACCGGGCTCAGCTCAAAACCCACAATGCGGTCCAGTATGCGGCGGGCCTGCTGGGCCATCACCAGGTTCATATCCAGCTTGCGGGGATTTGCCACCGCTGCCTGAATGGCGGGCTTGGTAATTTCATGAAACACGATGCGCTTTGTAGTCTTGGGATCCAGTCCCAGCACCTCGCAAAGGTGCCAGCTGATGGCTTCACCTTCCCGGTCTTCATCGGTAGCCAGCCACACTTCATCAGACTTTTTTGCCAGCGATTTCAGTTCATTTACCACTTTCTCTTTTTCCTCGGGGACGATATAACGGGGTTTGAAATTCTTTTCAATATCGATACCCATCCCGGCTTTTTCGAGGTCACGTATATGTCCAAAACAACTTTTAACCTGGAAATCCTTTCCCAGAATCTTTTCAATTGTTTTAGCTTTCGCAGGGCTTTCTACTATCAACAGGTTTTTCGCCATAAGGACTCCATATTATATTATACCACCAGGCTGCAGGCTTGTTGTACTATACAAAAACCGCTTTTCAGCGGCTGCAAATTAGAGCAAGAATAATAAATTTTTCTGTAAACCTTTTTTTGATACCTGCTCAACACCTGCGGATAAGCGCTTCAAATCATGCAGCAGCGTTCAGGCTATCTCGTTAAAAGCTAGTAGTTAAGCCAATTATTTCACAACGGGAAATGGAGATCGTTTTGGCACTGGAAATTATTTTTTAACGTGTCTTCCGGAAACAGGTTCATTTTGTTTCATCAAAATGGGAGTATGTTTTTAACAGTTTTTCAAAAAAAAAGGGTCATTCGCAGCAAGGCTGCAAAGACCCTGGTGATCAAAAAAGCAAGTTTATTGTACTACGATCTTATTGACAGAAGAAATCTTGTTGGCTTCGTTGAAGATCTTAATCAGGTAACTGCCTTTGGCAATTTCGGGAATACCAAAATCAACAACCTGGTTCCGGGCCTGGACAGCAAACTCCTGTGAGCGGATGGTGCGGCCGCTAAGGTCAAATAATTGAACCTGGTATTTTCCCAAAGGTTGGTTATCAAAGGAAAGTTTTACAAAACTATTGCTGGCAGCCGGGTTAGGATAGACACTGATCTTATTCCTGGCCAGGACTTCATCTTCCGGCGTTGGCCTTTCAGCTTCCTGTGTAACTTCTTCCACCACCACTTCCTTCACTTCCGGTTCTTCTTTACGATCCTTCTTTTTGTCAAAAGCCAGGTTCCCATTGGCCAGGTCGGAAGCATTGAAAACAACTCCTTCACCCGACACTTTTTCCGCCTGCAGGGTATTCAGGTCAAACCGGAAATATCCCGTAGTGGATTCAGAGCTGGCAACAATTACTTTACTGCCTGCTTCCACCATTGCGCCGTTGGTTGAAAATCCACGCGGCAGGCCCGTAATAGCCCCTTTATAGTTTGCCACCATGCTTTCAATGTTTATTTTGAAAACATTGCGGTTGGCAGTAATAAGATAAAGGTTCCCAGATTTATCAGCTACCATATCCCCGCCATAACCCGAACGGCTATGGACGGATATTTTATTATTTGCATCGTCTGTAAGACTTCCCAGGTCAGTAATCACAGGTTTTTTGCCCGTCGTAAACCGGATCAGGTGATTGCCATCATTCGTTAAGGCATATCCATTGCCATCTGATGCAATGACCATTCGCGTGATTTGGTTCGGCGCATCGTGTAGTCCCGCTACCTTCCCGAATGGCTCATCTTCGAAATAATAAAGACGGGGTGTTTTTGATTTCAGGTCAATATACCGCAGCTGGTTAATCCCCATCGGCGTATAATAGAGTCTTTCGTGTTTTTTATCATAGGCCATGGCAGCTGAATTCGTAGCGAAGGGTTTATCGGTCTGCATTTCCACGGCTCGGGCGGTCCTGACCATGATTACCTTGTTCGCTTCTTTTTTATAAGCCTGTCCCTGGCCCATCACTTCAGCCTTCATCGGAGCCAGCCTCCTGTTTTCATCGATCGTATATACTTTTGTTGTGTTGCCGGAGGCTTTTTCCAGTTCCATATCCAGGTTCACCACTTTTTTAACTGATGCCTTATTTCCTGGAGTTTGGCTTTTTTTCTGGACCGGCTTGCCGGTTCTTGCATTCAGCGCTTCCATTTCTTGCTTACTCTGGTAAATACTTTTCAATTCTTCGCCCGTATTCATATCCACCAGCCTTACTTCTTTCCAGCTTCTGCCCCCTTTCTCCTGGGCAGTTATGGCAAATCCCTTAACTGTTTGTTGCTTTTTTTGTGCATACAGCACGGAAATGAACAAAGTCATTCCCAGAAGGAGTAAAGTTTTTTGTTTCATACAAGTTGGTTTTATACTTTAATCTACGATAAATTTCGTGGATATGGCCAAATTAATGATGAACCAACCGATTTTTTATTTGAATGGCGGGTCCAGTTGGGACCCCAAAAAAGAAAAGGGACCCGGGGGCCCCTTAAAAAATATGGATGGAAAGGATCAAAGTGCATTCAGTACAACCAACAGGGCGTATACCACTGCTACAGCCCAAAGATAGAAGCTCAGGAATACGAGCAAACTGAGTACCAGCGCGATCCAAAATTTTTCATTGATGACACCCTGGTGAAGGTAAACAGCCAGCGGAGGTAATAACAAAGCCAGTATCACCAGTAAGATGGTATTGGTATCGGTTTCCCTGTTTGCTTTTTTGGCCTTGTTATATGCCTTTAATTCTTTTTTGATTTCCTTAAAGCGGGCTTTTTTTTCTTTTTTGGAAAGAGCTTTAAATTCCTCCAGGGCAGCTTTTACCAGGGCGGGATCGGGCTCCGAACTGGGTGGTGCTGCCGGCGTTGATGCCGGCACAACGGCTACGGCGTAGGAAACGCTGAGGGAAGAAGTCAAGACCAGGAAGGCAATAATTAAAAAGAAAGCTTTTCTCATAGTAGTTGATTTTACGGTAGATGATTTTCTTCAGGGGATAAAGTTATTTGATTTCAGGGGTGACTACAAAAAAATAACCCCGTTTATGGAGCGGGGCTATTCCTGGAAGTAAGTATACGAAGAATTGTTACATAATATCCATCGCTTTTACGAGGGCCGTGGTTTGGAAAGGCAGGATAAGGGTCAGCCATTCCCAGTGTGTAATGATGGCGATAACCAAAGCTGCTGTTGAAGCAAAAAAAACCAACCACCAGAAGCCCCTGTATTTTTTTGTTTGTTCCATTGCATAAGTTTTTTGTTAACCGGCCAGCCGGGTAAAGCGCTGCAAAAATAGGGCAGCATTGCTGAAATGAAAAAATGTTTTACCCCGGGACGGGTTTCCTTCGTTTTAATATGAAAACGGTTAGCCCCACCAGCACACCTGATAGTGCAAGGATCCATTTTATAATCACCAGGCTGTGAAACAAACCGGGATTATCGATGAGACCGGGATTATGGATCCATTTAAAAAGAAAATAGTTCTCGATACTATCGAGGATCCAGGCCAGCATTTGTGCTGATGCCAGTACAAGCAATAAATTTTTTAACCCGCCCGCCCTGATTTTTTCCCGGCCCATCATACAAAGAGAGCAGATACAGGGATAGATTCCCGCCATAAAGGCAAAATCAAAAACCAGGTGATAACGCAGAATGGTTTTGACCTTTTCATCCAGCCCGCTAAGGATGCCCTCCAATTTGGCGGGAGGATAAAAAAGCTCCAGGCCCAGTATGGTAAAAAGTTGTCCATTTGACCATAGATCGCTTTCCATCCATTTCATGCAAAAAGCGGTGCCCAGTGCCAGCCCCAGCCCGAATACACAGAGGCCTTGCCAACGTTTGTAATTTATAGTCATCTGTTTAGGAGAGAAATTTCAATCTTTCTTTCAAATAAAAATACGAACCTTGCAGCTTTTTAATATTTTCGCAAACAATGTGTTTTTTTGACACAATACATTACCTTTAATCGACCGAACTAACGATTGACGAAATGAAGCTCCAGTTTTATCTCCGCTTCCATACCAGGGTTGGACAGAGTTTGTGGATTACCGGTAACACCGAAGAATTAGGTAATGATGATCCAGCGCGGGCTCATCCGATGGAATTCCTGAATGAAGAATTCTGGCAGGCCGTGGTGGATATCCGGAAAAAAGATCTGCAAAAAATCATTCGCTATAAATACTATCTCAAAAATGAAGACGGGGAAATGGTGATGGAATGGGGGGATGACCGCTGGATTGAATTTTTCCGCAAGGAATTGCAGGACATTCAACTGGTCGATACCTGGAATCATGCCGGTGAATATGAAAACGTTTTCTTCTCCCTCCCTTTTAAAAATGTATTACTGAAGAACGGCGGAAGATCTAAAAGTAAAGAGGACAAAAACTTTACCCATTATTTCCGGGTCAAAGCTCCTTTATTGCAAAAGAATGAAGTGGTTTGCCTGCTGGGAAGTGACAAAGTCCTGGGCGAATGGTCAACCGACAAGCCTTTGCTGCTGACCAGGGAAGATAACTGGTGGGTAGTAAAACCGGATCTAAAAGATGAAAGTTTTCCCATCGCCTATAAATACGGAGTATTTGATACCAAACAGAAAAAATTTATCCGTTTTGAAGAAGGTAATAACCGTCTCCTTTTCAGCGATGGCCATAAAAAGAAAATCACAATCCTGCACGATGGTTTTGTACACCTTCCCAATAATACCTGGAAAGGGGCAGGTGTAGCTATACCGGTTTTTAGTTTGCGCAGCAAAAATAGCTTTGGGGTAGGGGAGTTTGCCGATATCACATTATTGGTCGACTGGGCCCGGCAATCGGGTCTGAAACTCATTCAGCTTTTACCAGTCAATGATACGATAGCTACAGGCAGCTGGCTGGATTCCTATCCCTATGCTGCCATCTCAGCATTTGCTTTACACCCTCTTTATATCAACCTGGGCAAAGTGGCCGGTAAAAAACATGCTGCTTTGATCAATCCCTTGAAAGCACGGCAAAAAGAACTCAATCATCTTCCCGTCGTAGACTATGAGCAAGTGGTGAAGCAGAAAATGGAAACCCTTAAGGAATTGTATGAACTGATGGGGGAGGAATGCCTGGAATCAGATGATTACAAAACTTTTTTTGAAAGAAACCAGCATTGGCTGCAACCCTATGCAGGTTTCTGTTATTTCAGGGATAAATATGGCAGTTCCCATTTTGAGGAATGGAAAACAAATCGAATTTATAGCAAAGGGGAGATCGATAAAATCTTCAAATCGCCGTCTGCCGCCGGGAAATCCATGCGGATGTATTGTTTTATACAATATCATTTGCACTTGCAGTTAAAGGAAGCCGCTGACTATGCACATAAGAAAGGAATCATTTTAAAAGGTGATATTCCCATCGGAATTTACCGGTATGGCTGTGATGCATGGACCAACCCCGCCCAATACAACCTTTGCTGGCAGGCCGGTGCGCCGCCGGATGATTTTACAGCGGTGGGGCAGAACTGGGGCTTCCCCACTTATAACTGGAAACGCATGCAGGAAGATGGATTTGCCTGGTGGAAACAGCGCTTCGGGCAAATGAGTGATTATTTCGATGCTTTCCGGATTGATCATATCCTTGGCTTTTTCCGTATCTGGAGTATCCCGGTTAATGCCGTGCAGGGCATCATGGGTCGTTTTGTACCCTGCCTCCCGGTTCATATCAATGAATTCGGGGAAAATGGTATATGGTTTGAACACAAACGCTTTTGCCAACCATTTATCAATGATGCCATAGTGCATGAGATCTTTGGGGAAGGGCTAGCCGGGGTGATCAAGACCGAATTTTTGCATTCCAATGACAACGGTGGTTATGATCTTCAACCTCATTTTGCCACGCAAAAACAGGTGGAGGAGCATTTTGAAGGACTGGAAGTGAATGAACAAAACGAAAGGATCAAATTGGGTTTATATGATTTGATATCGAATGTGATCTTTTTTGAAGAAGAAGAGTCGCAGGGCCAGCATTTCCATTTCCGGATCTCGATGGAAAAAACATCCACCTTCCGCCACCTGATCCCGCATGTACAGGAAAAACTCCGTCATCTTTATATTGATTATTTCTATCGTCGGCAGGACGATTTCTGGCAAAAAGAAGCCATGCATAAACTGCCTCATCTCAAAGCGGCTACCAATATGCTGGTTTGCGGCGAAGACCTGGGTATGGTGCCGCATTGCGTACCCGAGGTGATGCAGCAACTAGGCATACTCAGCCTGGAGATACAGCGTATGCCCAAGAATCCCAAAAAAGATTTCTTTCATCCGCAAGATGCTCCTTATCTCTCCGTGATCACACCCTCTACCCATGATATGAGTACGATCAGGGCATGGTGGGAAGAAAACCCGGAAAGGACCCGCCGGTTTTATAATCATGTGCTGGGTCAATGGGGTGATGCCCCTTATTATTGCGAACCATGGATTAACCGCGCTATTGTATTGCAACATTTGTATTCTCCTGCCATGTGGAGCATTTTCCAATTACAGGATCTCCTGGGAATGAGTGAAACCCTGCGCCGTGACAATCCTCATGAGGAAAGGATCAATAATCCGGCAAACCCGCGGAATTACTGGCAATACAGAATGCATTTACCATTGGAAGACCTGGTTAAACAAAAAGATTTCAACGAGGAACTGGAAGGCTATGTCAGGAACAGCGGCCGATGAACGTTCCAGGATTGGACTCCGATGCTACGTACCGATAACCGAAAGTTTCCTTCCTGGAGCGGGGAACTGGTTTTACAATAAATTATTTTCACCCCGGAAAAAGTTTTTACTGCAACTTTGACTATGCAGGTACGTTATTTTTCCTACGATTTAAAATTCCGTCATCCTTTCACTATTTCAAAGGGCACCAAGACTCACCAACCCACCCTGGTGGTAGAACTGGAGCATTTGGGACTAAAAGGCTATGGGGAAGCCCCTGCCATCAGTTACTACAATATCCCCGTAAAAAAAATGGTGGAAGACCTGGAGCAGAAAAAAACGTTTATTGAAAAATTTGCTTTTACGGAACCGGAACGTTACTGGCATTACCTGCACCATTTATTACCCCAAAATCCTTTCCTGGTATGCGCTCTCGACATTGCGGCCTGGGATCTCTATGGCAAACTGAAAAATAAACAACTCTACGAGTTGTGGAAAGGCGACCCGTCGCGGAATCCCTTAACTGATTATACGATCGGGATTGACAGCATTCCTAAAATGATTGAAAAACTGGAAGAGAAACCCTGGCCGATCTACAAAATAAAAGTGGGTACTGCAGATGATATCGGTATTATCAGGGCCTTGCGGGAACATACCAGCGCCAAACTGCGGGTAGATGCCAATGCAGGCTGGAACCTTGAAACAGCCCTGGCCCTGATTCCCCGGCTGGAAGAACTGGGAGTTGAATTTATTGAACAACCGCTTGCCAAAGATGATTGGGAAAGCATGAAGATTTTATACCAACAGTCTTCTTTGCCTCTCTATGCCGATGAATCCTGTGTGGCAGAAAAAGATGTGGACAAATGCAAGGATCATTTTCATGGAATTAATATCAAGCTCACCAAATGCAGCGGCATTACACCTGCCCGCCGTATGATCAGCAGGGCCCGTGAATTGGGAGTAAAGGTCATGATCGGGTGTATGAACGAATCAACTATTGGGTCTGCTGCTATCGCTCATCTATTACCCTTTATTGATCACGTGGATATGGATGGCCCGCTCTTGCTGGAAGAAGACCTCGCCACGGGTATCAGCTATGAGTTTGGAAAAATTATTTATTCCGGCCTACCTGGATTGGGTATAGAATACAAAGGACTTTTTAGCCATTGATCCCCCAACATCTTACCTCGAGCTGCTTCCTGTTTTTTTGATGGTTTTTAGCAAGTCAAAGCAATCACGGCCTTAAATTTGCGTTATGGAGCCTAATCAGAATACCATGAAAAGATTTTCCATTGTCATTTTTTTCTTCCTTATTGTAACATCCGCATCGGCTCAGCGGGTGCATGTAGGATTTTTCGGGGGACTCGCAGCTTATGCGGGTGATCTGACTGAGAAAATTTTCCCCAAGAAAGTCACCAATGGCGCCCTTGGACTTTCCCTGAATTACGAACTAACTGACCAGGTCATGCTGCGGGGTGGATTTACTTATGCTATTGTTGGGGGAGCTGACCGTTTCAGTGATGATCCCGAGTTAGTGAAACGAAACCTGGCATTTGAAACGAGGATTTTTGAATTCAGCGCCGTTGGCGAATATTATTTTTTCAACTTATACGATCGCCGGTATTCCCCTTATTTAATGGCAGGGCTCGCACTCTTTACTTATAATCCCTATGCTTTTAATGGCACTACGCAAAAGATTTTCTTAAAACCCTTGAGTACAGAAGGGCAGGGTATTGCGGGCTATCCTGATCGCAAACCCTATAGCCTGACCCAATTCGCTATTCCATTTGGGGGTGGTATCAAATTCGCAATCAATGACGAATTGCGGATAGGACTGGAAATTGGTATCCGCAAATTATTTACCGATTACCTGGATGATGTGAGTACGACTTATGTCGATCCCAATGATTTGTTGACAGCGAAAGGACCATTGGCCGTGGAAATGTCATACCGCGGTGATGAAGTGCCTACAGGTAACCCCGCTTATCCTGCAAAAGGTGCCCAGCGCGGAGGTGAAAAAAGTAAGGATTATTATTATTTCACCGGACTTCACCTGACTTATAAACTGGGTGGCAATGGCGGTGGTGGAGGCTTTGGTGGCGGCAAACGTAAAAGCCAAACAGGTTGCCCGGTTAATGTGTATTGAAGCCTGCACTAAATCATTGAACAATTACTGGCCAACTCTGTTGTAAATTTGCTCCATTTACCGCAATCATGGCCTGGAAAAATCAGCAACACTTTATTGAAGCCCTCGAAAAAGCCGGCGAGCTGGTCCGTATAAAGACCTATGTAGATCCTAAACTGGAGATCGCCGAAATTACCGATAGGGTCAGCAAATCGGGCCATGGTGGCAAAGCCTTGTTATTTGAAAATACCGGGTATGATTTTCCTGTGCTGATGAACGCCTATGGCAGTGAAAAAAGAATGTGTATGGCCCTCGGAGTGGAACAACTGGATGATGTGGCCCGCGACATTGAAGGATTGTTTAAATTACTCTCTTCGCCAAAGGAAAGTATCCTGGATAAATTAAAACTGCTTCCCAAACTCGGTCAGTTTGCCAGCTGGATGCCCAAAATTAAAAATGGGAGAGGAGAATGCCAGGAAGTTATAATGCAGGATCCTGATATTACCAAATTGCCGGTGATCACCTGCTGGCCCAAAGATGGAGGACCCTTTGTTACTTTACCCGTTATTCATACAAAGGACCCCAACACGCTACTCCGGAATGTAGGGATGTACCGCATGCAGGTATTTGGGCCCCGGCTGACTGGTATGCACTGGCATAAACATAAGGTTTCGGCCAAACATTTTTCCGAATACAAGAAACTGAATAAGCGCATGCCCGTAGCCGTTGCCCTGGGTGGTGATCCGGTATATGCCTATTCGGCAACAGCACCCCTGCCGGAAAATGTAGATGAATACATGCTGGCCGGTTTCCTGCGAAGAAAAAAAGTGGAATTGGTAAAATGTATTTCACAACCCGATGTGGAAGTACCGGCTGATGCCGATTTTATTATTGAAGGTTATGTGGATCCCGGGGACGAGCTGGTTTGGGAAGGACCATTCGGTGATCATACCGGTTATTATTCTTTGCCCGACTGGTACCCCCGTTTTCATATCACCGCTATTACCCATCGCAAAAATGCTGTCTACCCGGCAACGATCGTGGGCATTCCCCCGCAAGAAGATGCCTGGCTGGGCAAAGCGACCGAACGCATTTTCCTTGCGCCGATTAAAATGACCATGGTACCCGAAATCATGGATATGGATATGCCGGTGGAAGGAGTATTTCACAACCTGGTTATTACAAAAATTAAAAAAGATTATGCCGGCCAGGGTCAAAAAGTAATGAATGCCATGTGGGGCGCCGGGCAAATGATGTTTAACAAGATCCTTGTACTGACCTCGCCGGGAATCGAGGAAGAGAAAAGCAATATCCCTGCTTTCCGGATCAACGATTACCTGCAATTGTCAATAGATGTTTTTAAAAACCTGAACCCGGCAACCGATATCTATTTTTCAACCGGCCCGATGGATGTACTGGACCATAGCTGCAGTAAACTGGGTTTTGGAGGAAAGATGTGCATCGATGGCACGGCGAAATATGAAGAAGAACGGGATGATCGTTTTGTATTTCCTTCGGTTTCCCGGGTAGCAGGGGAAAGTTTTTTTAGGGAAAAATTCCCGGAAATAGCGGGTGTGAATACTTCCCTGGTAAATCGGGGCATTCCCTGCCTGGTCATCGCCGTTCAAAAAAACAAGCCGGGACATATCAGGACCCTGCACCAGCAACTTTGTGAATTAAAGGAAACGGAAGGAATAAAAATGATCCTCTATGTAGAGCATACCGTTGATGCCCACGATCTGCCCGTGGCTTTATGGCGTTTTTGCAATAACCTTGATCCAAAAAGAGATTCACATCTTTGCCAGCGAGAAACAGGAAGCTCCCTTATTGCCTGTATGGGTTTGGATGGCACAATTAAAACCCGTTCCCACGACAATTTCCAGCGAGACTGGCCCAATATCATTGTAGCGGATGAAGCCACCATCCAGGCTGTTGATAGGAAATGGGCTGAGCTTGGCATCGGGGATTTTATTCCATCCCCCTCGTTGAAATTTAAAGACCAGTTGTATGGCGAAGAAGCCGTAGCCGATAATTATTAATAAGAACCCATTATCTTCCGGTTCTGATTCATGTCAATTAACAGCGAAAATACCGGGCAGTCAATTCCAACTGGCCATAAGAGCATTAATATTCTCATGACTGGCGCCGGTGCCCCGGGAGCGGCCGGTATAATGAATTGCCTCTGGCAGCATCCCCACGTGCATATCAGCCTGGCCGATGCCAACCCCAATGCAGTAGGGCGTTATCTAAATCCTGACTTTACAAAAATTCCCTTTGCGGAAGATCCTGGTTTCGCGGAGAGCTTATTGAATCTATGTCGTGAAAAAAATATTCATGTGCTGCTACCACTTGTGACAAAGGAATTGATCCCTTTGTCGCAACGCAGGGATGAATTTGAACTGGCGGGAGCCAAACTCCTGGTTTCCCCGGCAAATGCATTGGAAATTGCCAATAACAAAAGCCGGCTATACCAGTTTCTCGAATGGCGGGGAATTAAAGTACCTGCATTCAGGGTGGTAGATACGGTGGAGCAGTTCAACCAGGCCGTTCATGAACTGGGTTACCCGGGTAATTCTGTTTGTTTTAAACCTTCAGTTTCCAATGGCAGCAGGGGCTTCAGGATTATTTCCCCGAAAATCGATGAGCTGGATTTATTACTCAACCAAAAGCCGCAGTCAACTTATATTTTATTACAGGATGCGCAACGCATTCTATCTACTGGCAGTTTTCCCGAATTACTCGTTAGCGAATGGCTCCCGGGCGAAGAGTTTTCGGTAGATTGCCTGGCCCGGCAGGGCGTAATGCAGGCCGCCATTCCGCGATTAAGAAAAAAAATGATCAACGGGATCAGCGTGGAAGGAGAATTTGTCGAAGAAAAAAATATCATGGAATATTGCCGGCAGATCATT
>DASUMO010000480.1:0-5338 GCA_036277695.1 Chitinophagaceae bacterium | reverse complement strand
ATGGGGATTCATCTGGCCACGCAAGGCCGTCATTTAATTTCTGCAATCTGTTTATTGATGGCGGTCTGGCGGGCCTCCTCTTTCCTGATCCTGTTTTCACGAAACCTGAAGAAACCAAGTACGGAACCCGCAAGTAAAAGCACGACCAGGGTTTTAAACCACCATGTTGCCCAAAAGGGAGGAGTGATGCTGAGTGCATATTCAAAATGCTGTTCATTCCACAGATCATCATTATTCGAAGCCCTTACTTTGAGTGTGTAGTTACCAGGGGGCACATTGGTATAATTGATCACACGGTTCGTTCCCATCTGCACCTCCTTTTTGTCAAAAGGGATGAGTTGACAGGCGTACTGATTCTTTTCAGGATGATCGTAGTTGAGCGCTGCGAACTCAAAGGAAAAAAAATTCTGCTTGTACGAAAGTTTTATTGACTTCAAATCGGCGTACGATCTGTCAGTTTTCAGCGGCTGGTCAAAAATCATGATCCGCCGGAGAATGATTGGCGGGATAAATGTATTTTTCCTGAGTGAGTCGGGGTGAAACATATTAAAACCATTTTTGCCGCCATAGCAGAAATAGCCATCATGGGTTTTGAACGCGGAACGCCCGCTGAACTCCCATCCCTGCAATCCATCAGCCGGGTCATAATTGGTAAATATAACCCGGGATTCATCAAGCATACTGATCCCCTTGTTGGTGCTCATCCAGATACGGTCTTTGTCATCTACCAGCAATTGGGCCACGAGAACATTGGGCAACCCATTTCGTTCAGAAAAAGTGGTGAAATTCCCGGTAGATTCATTAAAGCGGCATAGTCCTGCTATGGTTCCTAACCAGATAATCCCCTTATGATCCTGGGTGATGGAGGTCACATTATTGGCTGCAAGACCGGATGTATCGTCCAAGATGTTATGAAATCGTTCTTTTTTTCCGGTCAGGCGATTATACCTGATCAGCCCGGCACCCCCGGTTCCAATCCATAGCATTCCGCTTCTGTCTTCAAAAAGAACACGGATGTTCCCTTTAAATAGATAACGCAGCGAATCATTTTCAAAATCGAAAACGGCAAGTCCTCCTTCACCTCCGATTAAGACTTCGCCTTTCCTATCAGCAATAATGCTGTGGACAAAGAAAATTCCCCGGGTGCTGTCTTTGTTAGTATTAAATCTGCGAAAGCTTTGACGAAGGGGTTCAAATAAATTCAATCCCGACATGGTGCCAACCCACATATTGCCCCGCCTGTCACAACTCAGTGATTGGACAACATTATTATTGAGCGAATGCGGATCTCCCTGTCTCCATTGATAATTTGTATAGGCACCTGTCTTGCGATCTAAAATAAAAATTCCGTTAAATGTCCCGATCCAAAGACGGTGAGACGAATCTTCAGCAATCGCCTGCACCGAATTATTTGCCAGATCCAGCGATGCCTGGGGTTTTGGACGGGATAGAATAAATTTTGACTCATCAGGATTAAATCTTTCTACACCAGAGCTGGTCGCTAGCCAAATCATACCTGAATTATCCTGGAACATCCCCACAACAGTATTAGTCCGCAATTTGTTCGGATCCAGGATATCAGCCTTGTATTGATAAAAAATATCTTTGTCAGGTAAATACAGGTATAAGCCGGCCTTGTCGGTCCCCAGCCAAAGTCTGCCGCTTCGGTCAATAAAAATATCGCGGGAATTATTGGCGGGAATATGTGATACTTTCTCGGTGAAGTGGGTAAAATGCCTGACACGATAGGTTTTGGTATTGAAGCACTCCAGGAGAATTGTTTCGTTCACAGAGACCCATAAATTTCCCTTTTTATCCATCGCCATTTTAGTGAGGATATTGCCGGATAATGTCGTGTTGTCCTTCGGGTCATGAAAAAACGAAGTGAATCGCATCGTGGAAAGGTCAAGTCGATTCAGTCCATTACCCGTGGAAATCCACATGGAGCCATCAGGAGCGAATTCTATATCCCTGACATAATTGTCCGAGATTGAATTGGAATGATCATCGTGCAGGAATCGTTTGAAACGTTTTTTCTTTGTATCATAAGAGCATAAGCCATCCCCGGTTCCAATCCAAAGAATACCAAATGCATCTTCTTTGATAACTGAAATCGGATTAGCCGGAAGAGAGTTTTCGTCTTTGCTTTGGAAAAAAGACTGGAAGGAATTGCTGAGATTATCATAGTAAGCCAGCCCGTTGGATGTCCCGATCCAAAGCATCCCACCTGAGTCGGCGAACAGGCATCGGACATGGTTGTGGGGCAGGGATTTTTTATTACCCCGTTCATTCCGGAATACTTCTACTTTATACCCGTCAAAGCGATTTAAACCATCCCCGGTGCCAATCCATATCAAACCATATTTATCCTGCGTAATTGCCCAGACCCTGTTATTGGATAGGCCCTGCTCATCAGAAAGATGCTGAAACTGTAAGGGAGGAGGCTGAGCATACAAAGATTGGGCGCTGATAATAAATACCAATAATCCCAAAAAACTCCCCGATGTAAGAGCACACTTCACCTCTTAAGAGTTTAACAAGCACATAAATTGCCGATTTATTCCGATCAATTCAAGCTGTAAACTATATCAAGGTAAATCTTTACAATGGTAATATGTAATAAATCTTCTTCCCGATTGCCGTTAAAAGGAACCCTTTGCATTCACAGCAAAACCCCAGGTAACTCATAGTTCGCCAATTTCTCGGTAGGACTTAGTGAACAATCCCTAAGTCCGCGTCTATAGTTCGCCCACCGCATACCAGGCTTAAACTTCCATATTTACCTGGTTATTACTATTTCAATTCCGGGGCTTTATAGAAATCTTTCAATGAATGGGTATAAATACAGTAATCAATTTTCTGATCATCATAAAAGCCTGCCCTTGTTGGATTCTTAACGCCTTTTGGCACCAGCATCATTGAGCTCATGCCTGAATAATGTTTTTTCGGATGTTCGCTATAACGATGGTCAAAATTGCTGTCAAAAAAATAGAGATATGGATAGACAAAGTTGATATAATTCAATTTATTAATCTCGGAAAGGCTTCTTAGCTCTATCTTATCACTATACCTGGTCACAGCCTGCTGGAACTCTACTGCATTCAATGGCTTGCCATGCAGGTAGGGCATTATGTCTTCCTGGGGATCTACAAAAATCCATTTCTTCAGATCCCTTAAATAAACTTCGTTTGCTACATGACCGGATGCAGACCTTTGAGTTTCCACATCTTTGGTTTTTAATGCCAGCCTTCTGGTGGGAATGCCGACAGCGTTCAGCGCCGCTCTCAATACTTCAGCGTAAGCAAAGCATGGAAAACCTTTCCCTTCCTTAGCTTCTTCCAGAATAGAAATAGCATCATTCTTTTGCGGGGCCAGGTTGCCATTATGCTTCCATTGAACATGCACCCAATGCAGAAGATTCAGTACTCTTGTGGCATCATCTTTTGCATTGCTGATACAACTATCAATGGGGTATTGCTGTTTCAACTTATTGTAATAGCCAACAGACCTGTAATTCTTATCAAAAAGGAACTGGAGTGAGTCGGGCAGTCTCCTGCTGCCATACTTTAAATGAGACTTGCTTGCCCGGTTATAGATCACAGTATGTGCATAATCCTTATCCTTCACCTTTATATAGAACTGTTTGCTCTCCCCCGGCCCCACCCTATAACTGATGCTGTCCAGGTCTGAGACAAATTTTGCTTCTAAAGTCAGGACAGAAGCAAACCTCAAGCTATCGCTTTTCAGCTGTGGTGAAACGATCCATCCATTGCCCTTATAATCCCCAACAGCAATAAACAGCGTATCTCTTGTGGATACTAATACCGGCAGCCCTTTATAAACAGTTCTCTTAGTTTGCTGAGCGGTGCCGGCCTGGAAGATGCATAGGCAGGTAACCAACAATGCCAATAACCTTTTCATCGCTTTTTGCCGGCAAAACTATTGGAGCTGAAGTTCTGGTTCTATGATTATGATCAGCTGATGGAATGGGAAATCACCAAAGATGGCCTTTGGAGAACCTAAGTCAACGGAGCATTTGCTTTTTCGAAAATAAGGGTTAGGCAAGTCAACCGTTTTTATCAAAGGGCTCTCCCGGGACAAGATCTCAAACCAATTCGAGGACTTCGGCACTAAAGCCTGCTCGAAATGAATGACTGAGGGCAAAGTCCGTCTTCGTTGCCATTAACGCTGGAAGTAACAGAGGGTCGGGATTCGGAGGAGCATGCAAAGTTGCAGGAGAACTTGCTATTCTTCCTTAGGGTTTAGAGTTGGGAGCGAAAAGGAGGTTTAACTAACCTAAATCAGGACCTGTCGGACACAGATTTATTCATGAAAATGTTCCACACAATTTATTTAATGAAGTTTTTGTCAATCAGTCTCCTGCGCTTATTTTTGCGCCGGAGAGATGGCAGAGCGGTCGAATGCGGCGGTCTTGAAAACCGTTGACTGTAACAGGTCCGGGGGTTCGAATCCCTCTCTCTCCGCCAAATAGCAGCTCAGGCTGCTTTTTTTACCGGTTTTAAGGAGAGATGCCGGAGTGGTCGATCGGGGCGGTCTCGAAAACCGTTGTCCGTTTAGGCGGACCCAGGGTTCGAATCCCTGTCTCTCCGCTGTAAAAAAATTCAATGCAAATGCCTGTACTTAAATAAGAATGCAGGATTTTTTATGGGCCGTTTTTTTCGAAGTAGGATTTGACACCAAAATAAGGGTCTGTGTATATGCCTTTTATAAATGTTGATATGGAAAAACCGACCAGGCTTTGATTGTTTCGGATGGTTGGTCAGTAAGATACCCGGACATCGAAGCATTAATACAACAAGATTTATGACGGATAAAAGATAAGAAATGATACAAAAAGATGATTCCGGTATTTTTCCTAACGACCAAAAATAAAATTATAAGTTAAATAGCGGCAGACCACTCAAAGTAAAGTAAATGGAAGGGAGAATGTTTTACAACGCCTCCTTTTTCTTCTCCTTAAATTCTGATGGCGTCACACCAAACCTTGATTTAAACACCGTAGAGAAATATCCCTGCGAAGAAAATCCCACTCTGAATGACACTTCGGAAATAGTCAGATTTTCCTTCGCCAGCAGGAATTTTGCTTTATGTAACCGAACATTCAGGATATAATCATTTACATTATAACCGATGAGGGCTTTTACTTTCCGGTATAACTGCACCCGTGAAATACCAATCTTCTTACAGATATCATCGACTGCAAAATCTTCATTTGATAAATTGTTTTCAACCAGTGCCGTGAATTCGTTGATAAATTTCCGGTCTATTTTATTAGGAGAGTTGGTTTTGGATTCGGTAGGTAGTTCACTCGTATAGT
>DASUMO010000479.1:0-9611 GCA_036277695.1 Chitinophagaceae bacterium | reverse complement strand
GCCAATTCTGACGGAAGTAATGCTGTCAGTTCCGTTCAGCGCGAGGCAGTCCAGGGTTTGGGTCGACCCTATATCCGTATGGCTCCTCCTATCGGGGTTTTTACAAACACTTTTGCTGAAAAAACGCTGGATTCCCGCTATGATGGTACATTCAGTACTGTTTACAGGGGTAACTGGCCTAAAGGTGGAATCGGAAATGCAGTGCTTTACAATGCTAACGACATGTCCGTGGTTCCGGGTGATGCCATATTGAGCTTCCTGGAGTATGATTCGCAGGCAGCCGGCATAGTTTATTCAACCGGGGCAAATTTCCCGGGAAAAGCGTATAGTAACGTTGGCGCCGGTATGTTGCCGGGCCGTGCCGATTTTGTGATCGCTCCAAGTGGAATAAGCAGGATTGTCTATCCCGGTCTCTGGAAGATGGGAGTCTATCGAACCGGGAATGTGGGGTTGGGCGAGCCCAATGCCCCCAGCACACGTCCATTTAAAATTGCCAAATTCTCTGAGCTCTATTTGATTGCTGCCGAAGCAGCGGTCAAGGGTGCCACAACGGTGGCCGGTAAAACTGCACGGGACCTGGTTAATGTGATCCGTGCAAGGGCAGGCAAGTGGAAATTTTCTAACAAGAATAATGCAGCGTATGTTGCGGACAATAGTGCGGCAATGACGGCTGCCACTCCTGCCATTATAGACATTAACTATATCCTGGCGGAGCGTTCCCGCGAATATTTCGGTGAAGGCCATCGCTGGTTTGATTTGGTGCGTACCCAAAAGTGGAACGAGCTTGCCGGTACCTACTCGATTTGCGGTCCGGTATATGGAAATCATACACCGCAAACTGTAACACGTACTATTGAGCCTAAACATTATCTCCGGCCCATTCCACAGGGGCAGCTTGACGGAATGGAAATGACACCGGAAGAAAAAGCTGCCTATCAAAACCCGGGTTACTAAACAAGGATTTGTTTTTTCAAGCAGATAGTTTCAAGCTCAAGCAAGCAGTAGTCAGGAGAGGCGATCATTTCGCCTCTCCATTTTAAATCCTCTTCTTTTACAAAAACAATTTTTGTACTATAATTTTTGATGTTGGAAACTTTATAAACTCAATAATTTACCATATAAGATTACAGTTCAGGATGCAGGTCAATGATCGTCGAAATAGTAACCTGGGCAAACAGCAGTTCGTATAAAGCAGCGCAGGGGGCGAAAATTTCTTTGTCGGGGATTAGTTTCGAAAATATGCTTCCTACCAACAGTATAAAAACATTGATAGACCGTTAGACCATATAAAATGAGCTCCGTAACCTTACATACGCAGTTTACTTAAGCAATCGTCAGGAGGGATGATTCTTCATCCTTCCATTTTTTTATAACTTGTAAGGTGTTAATCATAAATGACCGGGGATGTTATTATTAGGAATTGATTTGGGTACCTCTTCAGTTAAAGTTTCGGTAGTGGATGCCGGTTCACAACAATTGCTGGCATCAGCCACATTTCCCGAAACCGAAGTCCCTATTATGGCACCCCATCCCGGCTGGGCCGAACAGGATCCCGAACAATGGTGGATAGATGTGCAGCAGGCTATACTGAAATGCCATGCAAAAAATCTTTACGATCCCCGGGATATTGCGGCAATCGGCATTGCTTACCAGATGCACGGACTGGTTATCACAGACCGGTATCAACAGTCATTGCGACCGGCTATTATCTGGTGCGATAGCCGCGCAGTAGAAATAGGGAATAAGGCCTTTCATGAAATAGGAGAAGATCACTGCTTGTCCCGCCTGCTCAATTCACCGGGAAATTTCACCGCTTCCAAACTCGCCTGGGTTAAAGAAAATGAACCTTCGCTCTATGAAAAAACAGAAAAGATCATGTTACCCGGGGACTACATTGCCCTGAAAATGACAGGCGAAATAACGAGTACTCCCGCTGCCCTTTCAGAAGGAATATTCTGGGATTTCAGGGAAAACCAGCTCTCCAGTAAAATCACTTCCTATTTTGGATTTGGCGACCAGCTTTTTCCAGCGGTTCAACCCGTCTTTTCTATACACGGTTATATCCAGGATGCCGTTGCCGCCCGTTTAAAATTGAAGCAAGGCATACCCGTTTCCTATAAAGCCGGGGACCAGCCAAATAATGCTTTAGCCTTAAATGTGGTTCATCCCGGTGAAGTAGCGGCTACTGCAGGGACCTCGGGTGTGATCTATGGCATCAGTGATGAGTTGCATTATGATCTCCAGTCAAGGATCAACAGTTTTGCCCATGTCAACCATGAAGCTGATAAAAAAAGGATCGGCATTTTGTTATGTATTAATGGAGCCGGAATTTTTAATCGCTGGATAAAAAACATCGCGGGTGCACAAATGAGTTATACAGCCCTGAACGAGGCTGCCGCATCTGTTTCCCCCGGTGCATCAGGACTGATCGCTATCCCTTTTGGCAATGGTGCAGAGCGAATGCTCAACAATCGTATTGTGGGAGCGCAATTTCACCAGCTTGATTTGAATGTACATGGCACTCCGCATCTCGCCCGGGCGGTGCAGGAAGGAATTGCATTTGCATTCCGGTATGGACTGGATATTATGCGGGAGAATGGCATCAACCCGGTAGTAGTGAGAGCAGGCCTTTCCAACCTTTTTCTGAGCCCTGTATTCAGCAGCAGTTTTGCCAATGTCAACCAGGTGAGCATCGAATTTTATGAAGGGGATGGCAGCTACGGAGCAGCCATTGGGGCTGGCCTGGGTGCCGGGATTTACAAAAACATCAACGAAGCATCTCAACACAGGAAACCCGTTGCCACCATTGAGGCGGCACAGGAAAAGCTGTATGAAGATTTATACCAGCAATGGAAAGAGCGGTTACAGGTGCAATTGGAAAGCATTCCCTCGAATGCTATGTCCTGGAGCTTTTCATAATTTTATCACATCAACCTCGTTAAAATGATCAGTACTGCAGTAAAAAAAGAATTTTTCAAAGGCATACCAGCTGTGAAATATGAAGGAACTGAAAGCGATAACCCGCTTGCTTTCCGCTGGTACGACGAAAACAGGATTGTTGCCGGCAAAACCATGAAGGAATACCTGCGGTTTGCCTGTGCGTATTGGCATAGCTTCTGCGGCAATGGAGCCGATCCATTCGGTGAGCCCACACACCTGTTTGGCTGGAACGAAAAAGAAGATGCCGTGGAAAGAGCCCGGGATAAAGCGGATGCAGCTTTTGAATTCATCAGCAAGCTGGGCCTGCCTTATTATTGTTTCCATGATGTGGATGCAATTGACTTTACCAATGATATCCACGAGAATGAGAGAAGGCTGGAAGCCATCACTGCCTATCTTGCCGAGAAGCAGGAGGCAACGGGTGTAAGATTATTATGGGGCACAGCCAATCTTTTTTCCAACCGGCGATATATGAATGGCGCAGCCACCAATCCCGATTTCCATGTATTGACACATGGTGCCGCACAAGTTAAAGCTGCCATTGACGCCACGATTGCCCTGGGAGGCGAGAATTATGTTTTCTGGGGTGGCCGCGAGGGCTATATGAGTTTGCTGAACACGAATATGAAAAGGGAAAAAGAACATTTCGCCCGTTTCCTGCATACGGCAAAAGACTATGCACGTAAAAACGGATTTAAGGGCAAATTCTTTATCGAACCCAAACCCTGTGAACCCAGTAAACACCAGTATGATTATGATGCGGAAACCGTGATCGGTTTTTTACGCCAATATGGATTACTGGATGATTTCAGTTTAAACCTTGAAGTGAATCATGCCACCCTGGCCGGTCACACTTTCCAGCATGAGTTACAGGTGGCTGCCGATGCGGGACTTTTGGGAAGTATGGATGCCAACCGCGGCGATTACCAGAATGGCTGGGATACGGACCAGTTTCCCAATGATGTGAATGAATTGGTGGAATCCATGCTGGTGATCCTGGAAGCAGGCGGCTTCAAAGGTGGCGGAATAAACTTTGATGCCAAGATCCGGCGTAATTCAACCGACCCAGAGGACCTGTTTTATGCGCATATCGGGGGAATGGATGCATTTGCCCGCGCCCTAATCATAGCGGAGAATATTTTACAAAAATCCGATTATAAGAAATTCAGGAAAGAGCGTTATGCCAGTTTTGATAGTGGAAAGGGAAAAGAATTTGAAGAAGGAAAGCTATCTTTAGAAGACCTGCGTGAGTATGCCATTAAAAATGGAGAACCGGCAGTAAAGAGTGGCAGGCAGGAATACCTGGAGAATATTATTAACAGGTATATTTGATTCCGGAACACGGGAACTTAGAAAATTTGTTCCTCCCAAACAGCATATAAAAACCAAAATCAACCTTCATGAATTCAAGTCTTGGAACCCTGGACTGGATCGTTCTGGGTGGATACTTTGCTATTTTATTAGGGGTGGCCTGGTGGGTGGTGTTGCGGAAAAAAAATAAGACCACCGAGGATTATTTCCTCGCTGGCAGAAATATTGGATGGTTTGTAATCGGGGCTTCGATATTCGCGTCTAACATCGGTTCCGAACACGTGGTAGGTTTGGCAGGTACAGGAGCTGAATCGGGGGCACCTATGGCGCATTATGAATTGCATGCCTGGATCGTATTGTTATTGGGATGGTTCTTTTTGCCTTTCTATATGCGCAGCGGGGCCTTCACTATGCCGGAGTTTTTAGAAAAGCGCTTTGATGGACGTTCGCGCTGGTTCCTTTCCATATTTTCCATTGCGGGATATGTACTTACCAAAGTATCGGTAACTATCTATGCGGGTGGGATCGTAGTATCACAGCTTCTTAATATTGAATTCCTGACAGGTGCCATTGTAACGGTTATCGTCACCGGGCTTTATACCATCCTTGGGGGGATGAGAGCTGTAGTGTACACAGAGGCTGTGCAGACAGTACTAATACTTTTCGGATCCACCATCATTACAATACTTGGTCTGAGGGAAATTGGAGGTTGGAGTGAATTGAGGGCAACTGTTGGCAGTGATCATTTTAATATGTGGAGGCCATCCTCCGATCCTGATTTTCCATGGACGGGCTTATTGTTTGGTGGAACGATAGTGGGGATCTGGTACTGGTGCACGGACCAGTATATCGTGCAGCGTACACTCGCAGCACATAATATTAAGATCGGAAGGAGGGGAGCCATATTTGGTGCTTATTTAAAGCTGGCGCCCATATTTATTTTCCTGATACCGGGGATTATCGCTTATGGATTAAAATTAAAAGGGATCATTCATTACGAAAAAAGTGACCAGGTTTTTCCCACACTCGTGCAGCATTTGCTGCCGGCTGGTCTGAAAGGGTTGGTAGCTGCCGGCCTGCTGGCGGCCCTGATGAGTTCACTTGCTTCAGTTTTTAATTCAGCATCAACGCTGTTCACTGTTGATATTTTTAAAAAAATGTACCCTGCCTCACCCGAAAAGAAACTGGTTCAGACCGGGAAAGTTGCCACCGGGATCATCGTAGTATTGGGCATGCTCTGGATCCCGATCATGGATAAGATCGGCGGTGGTGTTTTATACCAGTACCTCCAGAATGTGCAAGCCTATATAGCCCCGCCCATTACTGCTGTATTTGTAATCGGGATATTATGGAAACGCATGAATGCACAGGCTGCGATCGCAACGTTATTCTATGGCCTGCTTTCAGGAACGCTCCGGATTATCCTGGAATTAATGAAAGATGATCTGGGCGGTTTGGGGAAATGGTATGCAACTGTCAACTTCTCCCATTTTGCGATCGTTAACTTCCTGGTTTGCGTACTGGTGGCGGTTGTGGTGAGTCTGTTAACGCCAAAACCAAATGAAGAGCAATTGAAAGGGCTGACCATTGGTACCTTATCCCCTGAACAGCGAAAAGCAAACCGGGAAAGTTTTTCAAAAGTCGATGTCCTGATTTCGATCATACTCGCCGCCATTGTTATTTCCGTACTGGTTTATTTCCGCGGTTAACAGCAAACGGAACTGGAATGGATGTACGAAAGCGGGGAAGAACTGCTCATACCTGCGCCAAATATTGTAACATTGCGGTTCGTTTTCACAACGATCTATTGACCTTTTATCATCGCTACTATGCTGATGCAACAAACCATGCGCTGGTTCGGTCCCCATGACCCAGTGAGTTTACCCGACATTCGTCAGGCCGGTTGTACAGGTGTTGTCACCGCGCTCCATCATATACCCGTAGGTGAAATTTGGTCCCTTGAAGAAATCCGTAAACGAAAAGCACTGGTCGAAGAGGCAGGGATGGAGTGGACCGTGATAGAAAGCCTGCCCGTAAGCGAAGACATTAAAAAACAAACAGGACACTATCTCCAGCATATAGAAAATTATAAACAAAGCCTGCGCCATGTGGCTGAATGCGGGTTAAAGGTTGTGACCTATAATTTTATGCCCATCCTGGACTGGATGCGCACCGATATCAATTATGAAATGCCCGATGGCAGCAAGGCCCTCCGGTTTGAACGGGCGGCATTTATTGCGTTTGATCTTTTTTTGTTAAAACGCCCGGAAGCGGAAAAGGATTATACTCCGGAAGAGATTGAAAAGGCCCGGCAACGGATGAAGACCATGACCATTGATGAAGAAGAAACGCTTTACCGCAATGCCCTTTTGGGTTTGCCTGGCAGTGAAGAACGATTTACAGAAGCGCAAATTTTATCAGCCTTAAAAACTTACGAGGGCATTGATGCCGGCAAGTTGAAGCAACACTTGTTTTATTTTCTTCAGCAAGTGGTGCCAGTAGCAGAAGAGTTTGGTTTGAAACTGGCAATACATCCCGATGATCCTCCTTACCCGGTGCTGGGTTTGCCCCGTATAGTAAGCACAGAACAAGATGCGAAAGAATTGATTGAAGCGGCCCCATCACCTGCCAATGGTTTATGTTATTGTACGGGTTCTTATGGAGTCCGGCCGGATAATGACCTGCCCGGTATGATCAAGCGACTGGGGGATCATATCCATTTCATTCATTTACGAAGTACAAAGAGAGATGAGGAGGGTAATTTCTTTGAAGCCGACCACCTGGATGGAGATGTTGACATGTATGCGGTGATCAAAGAAATAGTTTTACTGATGAAAAGAAGAAATATATCTATTCCTATGCGCCCGGATCATGGACATCAAATGCTGGACGATCTGAAAAAAACAACCTATCCCGGTTATTCTGCTATAGGGCGCTTGCGCGGACTTGCTGAATTACGTGGATTGGAGTGGGGAATCGCCAGGAGTCTTGATGCCCGTTAACTTTCCTTTAAGGACTTTGAATTTCTGAACAGTTGTTCGTTGTGCCACCAGTCCTGTTTCATAACCGCCGGCCATATATTTCATTTATTTTTTTACCTCCTGACATAGGGTTGTCACTAACCCTGCGTTGCTTTGTAATCGCATTAGTTCTTTGCAGTGCAGAATTTTTTTTTGGCAGTTATTTGAACATTGTTACATTTGCTAACAGTGTTAGGTAAAAAAGCAGTCATGGGAATCACGGAACGTCGTTTGCGGGAAAAGGAAAAAGTCAGGTCGGGAATACTGGCCACAGCCTGGCAGATAGTAAAGGAAGAAGGATGGCAATCATTGTCCATCCGCAGGATTGCCGACGCGATCGAATACAGTGTCCCCGTGATTTACGATCATTTTGCAAATAAGGAAGCCATCCTGCTGGAATTCGGCAAAGAGGGATTTGGGATCCTGATCAAAAAATTGCAGCAGGCCAAAAAGAAATCGGATGACCCGGCTGTTCAATTGAAGAATATAGCCGATGCTTACTGGCAATTTGCATTCCGGAACAAGGAGTTTTACCAGTTGATGTTCGGGTTGGGCATCGCTTCCTGTGAGACAGACAAATGCATACCGGGTAAATCCGTTTTCATGGAACTGGTGATGGATCCGATCGTAGCTATCCTGGAAAAACATGATAAGAAGAATGTGAACGCCTGTTTGAAGTACCACACGTATTGGTCGATTATGCATGGCTTGATTTCGTATAAACTGATGAGTAATTCCGAAATAACGGATGAGTTGAATAAGTTGGTTTTGGATGATGCCATTGAAGGATTTATTAAAAACCTGCAGCGCTAACATGCTTTTTTTTAACCCATTGATTAACGGTGTTAGATAACATAGTGCTGTTATAACACGTGCCGCCCCTTACTGAACCGCCAACCGGTTGCCCCATGTAAAACCCGCCACTCTACCTAACGCGAATTTGCCAAAATGCGGAATGATTGTTCATGCCCGTCCAATATCCTAATGAAATGCCTATGGAAAATAAAAGATCCGTATCCTGTTGAAAATTGTCCGGTGACGTATAACCCGTTCGTCAAAATGAAAGATGACAATGGGTAAAAACTGTATGAATAGATTATTTAGTTGAATAAAAATCAGAAAATGAAAACCTTGAACCAATTTTTTGTAGCAAAAGGCCTGACTGCATGGGGGATACTGATTGTATCGTCAGTTGTTATTTATAGTTGCAGTTCGTCTGCCAGCAATCCCGGCGCTTACCAGCAGCCTCCCCAATCGTTGCCGGTCCTAGCCGTCACCAGTCAGCCGGTCACCACTTACCAGGAGTATCCGGCATCCCTGGAAGGAAGCAAGGATATCGAAATCCGCCCGCAGGTGGAGGGTTATATCGACCGGATTTATGTGGATGAGGGGGCCTATGTAAGGAAGGGACAAATCCTCTTCCGCATCAATGACCGACCTTACCGGGAGCAGCTCAACAATGCCCGAGCCGGACTGACAGCTGCCCGGTCAAACCTGGTCAATGCGGAGATCAATGTAAATAAATTAAAACCCCTGGTTGAAAACAACGTGATATCCGGTGTGCAATTGCAGTCAGCACAGACGGCCTACAATACTGCCCAGGCCAATGTATCACAAGCCCAGGCGATGGTGAGGAATGCGGAGATTAATCTTGGATACACAATTATTAAAGCGCCTGCTGACGGATATATCGGGAGAATTCCTTTTAAATCCGGTAGTCTCGTAGGGCTTACCACGGCAGAAGCATTAACCGTGCTTTCAGAGATTAAAGAAGTTTATGCTTACTTCTCCCTGAGTGAAAATGATTTTTTACAATTCAAGAACCAGTTTGAAGGCAATACTGTAGAGGAAAAAATAAAAAAGATGCCACCAGTCGAATTAGTGTTGGCGGATGGCAGCCTCTATACACAAAAGGGTAAAGTGCAAACCGTAACAGGACAGTTTGACAACAATATGGGCACAATCAGCTTTCGGGCCGCCTTTCCCAATGCCGACAGGCTGCTGCGTTCGGGCAGTACGGGCAGGGTGAGGCTATCCAAACAGCAGGCAAATGTTTTGGTCATACCCCAGGAGGCTACTTTCGAAGAACAGGATAAGGTATTTGTATTCGCGTTGGCCGATAGTAATAAAGTAATACGCAAACCTATAGTGGTGTCCGGTAAAACTGCTACCTATTATTTTATCGGGCGGGGTATACAGGCAGGTGAAAGAATTGTACTTGCCGGGATCGGTAACCTGGGTGATGGGATGCCTATTATACCACAACCTGTATCAATGGATAGTTTGCTTAAAACCAAACCCCTTTAAATGCAGGGCATAAATCCTGGAGAATGCCGGGTG
>DASUMO010000478.1:0-3677 GCA_036277695.1 Chitinophagaceae bacterium | reverse complement strand
CAGATGCCGATAAAATATCCATACGGCTTTGGGGAGCCCGCAGCATGCAATGAACCAGGGGTGTGGGTATTCCTTTTTCATTGAGTATGGTGACCAGGGCTTCACCTGTGCCCAGGTGTGTTATCAGATCTTCTGTTTTGTAAAAAACAGTTTCCGGATAATTTTCCGAAGTTTTCTTAATCGTTTTGCGGTCGGCTGCGGTAAATGCTCTTAATGCATGCTGTATTTTTAATCCCAACTGGGCCAATACAGCCGGGGGCACGTCCATCGGATTTTGGGTGCAAAAATAAATGCCGATACCCTTGGAACGGATCAGCTTGATGACTGTTTCGATCTGCTGCAGCAATACTGCACTGGCTTCCTGGAATACAAGGTGCGCTTCGTCAATAAATACCACCAGTTTGGGTTTATCGAGATCGCCTTCCTCGGGACAACTGGCATATAATTCTGCGAGTAATTGCAGCATAAAAGTGGAAAAAAGCTTTGGCCTGTCCTGTAGATCTGTTACACGAACTATCGAGATCATTCCCCGGCCATCTTCGCTGATGCGCATCAGGTCATCCACCTCAAAACTTTTTTCACCAAAAAAAAGATCGGCTCCCTGCTGTTGCAGTTCAATTACCTTTCTTAAGATAGTGCCGGTAGATGTGGTCGATATTTTCCCATAAGTTTTTTCCAATTCCTGTTTTCCCTCATCACTTACAAATTGCAGCACTTTGATAAAGTCTTTTAAATCCAGCAGGGGCAATTGATTGTCGTCACAGTACTTGAATATCATTGATACAAAGCCACCTTGCGTATCATTTAACCCCAGGATCTTGGAGAGCAATACGGGGCCGAATTCACTGATAGTAGCCCGGAGACGAACCCCTTTCTCTTCACTTAAAGTAAGGAGGTCCACCGGGTATGCTCTGGGCTGGAATGCAATATTGAGTTTCTGGCTTCGTTCGACGATCTTATCATTGGTGGCGCCGGCGGCGGCAATCCCACTCAGATCTCCTTTTATATCCATTAATAAAACCGGGACACTGGCATCACTCAGGCATTCGGCCAGCACCTGTAATGTTTTGGTTTTACCCGTACCCGTGGCGCCAGCAATCAAGCCATGCCGGTTCAGGGTCTTCATCGGAATAAAAACATCGGCGCCACTGATCACTTCTCCATCCAGCATACCAGAACCGATCTTAAATGCCTCGCCTTTGAATGAATAACCGCTATTTATTGTTGCTAAGAATTTTGAACTGTCGGCCATGAATAAGATTTAGGAGCAAGTTAAGACTTTGTTATTTCAAGGAGTTATCCAACTATTCTCTGGTGGTGACTGATCAAAGGGATTTCTATGTTCGGTTCCGGTTCATCATCCCTGCTTTCAGAACTCTGGCGTACAAGGCTACAGTTATTAATTCAGTGTTTGAGCCAACCATAGGACAAACCAGCTTGCACCTGCCTATTCACCATTCACCACTCACAAATCCTCGTCCCTTTCCAGCATCAGTATGGCGCTTTGTGGAACAATAAAATATTTCTCCTTTTCATACATGACTTCGGTGGCCCCGCTGAGCAGGAAAATGGCGAGATCACCTTCCCTGGCCTGCAGGGGAACATATTTCACCTTTTCATCCTCGGCTTTCCAGGACTCATCTTCCAGGGGCATGGGAATAGCATAACCCGGACCGGCTTTGATCACATAACCCTGCTGCACTTTTTCCTTTTCCTGCACACCGGGTGGCAGGAAAAGCCCACTGGCTGTTTTTTCTTCAGGACGCAGGGGTTTAATGAGGAGGCGATCGCCTATTACGATCAGTTTTTTGAGACGATTGTCGGGTGTAATGTGCATGGCACAGTTTTTTATTACTACAATTACAAAAGTAAACCGGTAAAAGCCCTAAACCCGGGTGATTTAACAAAATATTGGTCCCCTATTCTTTAACCCCCGAAATCCTTTAACTTTATTTGTTCATGAACTAAATTTTACGAACCATGGAAGGAAAAAAACCGAAAATCTTGTTGTGCGAAGACGATCCGAATCTGGGTAGTGTATTGAAGAATTATCTTGAGCTGAACGACTATGATGTAACCCTGGAAAGGGATGGCCGGCTGGGCCTGGCTGCATTCCAGCGTGAAAAATTTGACCTCTGCCTGCTGGATGTGATGATGCCGAATATGGATGGATTTACCCTGGCTGAAGAGATCCGTGATGTGGACCCGGATATACCACTGTTTTTCCTGAGCGCCAAAACCATGAAGGAAGATATTATCCAGGGCTATAAACTGGGTGCTGATGATTATATCACCAAACCTTTTGACAGCGAAGTGCTGTTACTGAAAATTAAAGCCATACTGAAAAGGAATGAAGAGATCAACAAAGAATCAGAAAATAAAGAATTTGATCTTTCCAGTTATCATTTTAATCCCAAACTCAGGCAGCTGACACATAATGGTGTAACCCAGACCTTATCTCCCAAGGAAAACGAATTGCTGAAAATGCTGGCTGAACATCTCAATGACCTCCTTCCCCGCGAACAGGCCCTGAAAAAAATCTGGGGCAGCGATACTTATTTCAATGGCCGCAGTATGGATGTTTATATTGCCAAGCTCAGGAAATACCTGAAAGATGATCCCAAGATCGAGATTGTGAATATTCATGGGAATGGGTTCAGGCTGGTGGTGCAGTGAGCGAAGCTGTGAGCTATGAGCTTTGGGTAGTATTCTGCCTGGATTAAATGTTACAACAATTACGACTCACCTGAGCAAAATCAACTCCCCTTCTCCAATAAACCATAGGCAAGATGGAGTGTGAGAAAGTTTCATGCCGTTAGTTTCCGAACAAATTACGAAAGTTGCACTTCTTTTTTCATTACGGCTGCGGCATATTCGTTGACGGAATGCAAGGAAACCGGGATTGCTGCCAGGGCTGTTTTGTTATCGATCTCATCTCCCTGCGCATACATGAGCATAATTCCTGCAAACACCCGGTCCATCGGGTCCGGCGCTTCCTTCATCTGCTGCTCAAGTGCAAACTGGGGTATGAATTCCAGTATAAAAGATTGGCCGGCTGCTTGTTCAAACAGTTTAACTGCATCGAGCTGGCTGATCGCTTCCGGACCACCCACTTCGATCACCCTGTTCAATGCAGCAGGATTGCCAATACTTCCGGCTGCAAAGCTGGCTACGTCTTTATAAGAAATATAACTCACGCGGTTCTTACCGTCACCGTATACCCGGACTTTATGTTCCGGGTAGTTGAATCCCAGTGCAGGGCTGAGCCATATTTCCATGAATATGCTGGCCTGGAGAATTGTATAATTCATCCCGCTGGCTATGATCGCCTTTTCGGTGGATCGCTTGGCAGCCGTTAATATAGTATCCGGCGCATGCTGGTGACGGAAAGAAATAAAAATAAAATGTTTGACGCCCGCTTCTTTCGCGGCCCTTACCAGGTGCAGCTGACCATCGTGATCGACGGATTGAATATTATCGCCTTCCTGGCGGGATATAGTGGTGGATACAGTAGAGATAACTGTCTCACATCCCTCGCAAGCCTTTGCCAGTGAAGCGGGGTCTTTCAGGTCGCCTTCGGCTAATGAAGCACCCCATTGTTTTAGCAGATTTACTTTTTCAGGTGCAGAACTTTTTCGCACCAATGCCCTTACCGTTTCCTGGCGGGCAATCAGCTG
>DASUMO010000477.1:0-8629 GCA_036277695.1 Chitinophagaceae bacterium | reverse complement strand
CGAATCGGTATGACTTATAAAACTACTCCAGGCCTGGTTGGAAATGCGCTGCCCATAGCTGATTTTACTGATATCGATACAGGGTATAGATGAACTGTCCTGTGCCCCCAGGTATGAGCTTCCCATAATAAGGGCAGCCATCAGGAGAAGGCAGTTAGTTCGGCAGGTTCTTTTCAATCGGGAGAACTGAACCATATCGGTCAAAAGTAATCATTCGGAACGTTTTTTTTACGGTGAACTATGCCACTTTCCGGTATTTTTCAGGCGAAGCTTTGCGGGGATTGACCTTTTTCATATGCAGCAGAAAGCGCCTGGAGGAGTATGCTGCAAAAATCAAACTTGTTATCTTTGTCGCCATGGCCCAAAAGAAGAAAAAGAAAGCCGCTGAGAGTCCTAAGAATAAACCAGGTAAAACCAACCCTTCGTCCCTCAAACAGGAAAAAGAGGAGAATATCGACTGGAGGAAACTGGTTAAGGATGAACGTACCTGGAAGATCACAGGTGCCGTGTTCCTGTTGATTTCCATCTTTCTTTTTATAGCCTTTATTTCTTATTTCTTTACCTGGAAAGAAGACCAGGACAAGGTAGCACAGGGCGCATCGATCCTGTTCGATAATGAGAGCAAGGTCAATAATCTCCTGGGCCGGCTGGGTGCCTATATTTCACATTCATTCATCTATAAAGGGTTCGGGGTTGCATCTTTGCTGATCTGTACATTTTTCTTCGTGGTGGGGGTAAACCTTTTATTTACACGACGGGTTTTTTCGATTTTCCGCAACCTGAAATATGTAACCGTAGGGCTGCTGGTCTTATCGGTATCCCTTGCATTTATTTTTTCAGGCAGCCAGTTCAGGTTTGGCGGAAGGGTGGGGGCCATGATCAGCGATTGGTTGACCGGCGCCCTGGGAACGATTGGTACTGCTGCGGTACTTTTACTGCTGGCCCTGGGTTATTTTATCTGGCAATTCAATCCCGCGATCAGTTTACCGGGTAAAAAAGAAGAAGCTCTTGCTGACGATGAAGGCGGGGAAGTCGAAACTGGTGTAGAGCCTGTGTTTGTGCCGGCGGGGAAAACAATAAATGATCTTTACCAGGAAAACAATGGCGAAACCCTGAAAGGCAATACCGTGAAATCAAATGGCGGAGTGCTGACGAGGAACCCGGTTGATGAAACTTCACTACCGGAATTGAAACTGTTTGAAAAAGACGAACCTGAAGAGTTGATCGAAAAGATGGAAGGGCAGGAGTCTGCACTGGAAAAGGAAATTGTGACGGATATTCTGCACGGACATGAATACCCGGATGCAAAGGAGCTACCGGTAATAAAAAAAGAAGAAGCGAAACCGCTGAAAGAAAAGAAAACCGGCTCCGAAGTGGAACTGGAAATCAAAACCGTGCCTGAAACTGTTGAAGAGGAGGAATTAATGCCCGTAAAAGCGGCCATTCCCGAGCGATATGACCCGGTGCTGGATTTGCGTAATTATCAATACCCCACCCTGGACCTATTGGAAAATCACGGCAGTGAAAAAATTGTACAAGATGCCAATGAACTGGAGAATAACAAGAACCAGATCATTGCTACCCTGCGTAATTATGCCATCGAAATCCAAAAAATATTTGCTACCGTTGGTCCTACGGTAACCTTATACGAGATTATCCCGGCTGCAGGGGTCCGCATTTCACGCATCAAAAACCTGGAAGATGATATCGCGCTAAGTTTATCTGCCTTAGGCATACGGATTATCGCGCCTATCCCGGGAAAAGGAACGATTGGGATCGAGGTCCCCAATGCCCGCAAAACCGTGGTGAGCATGAAGACGCTCTTGTCTTCTGAAAAATTCCAGCATAATAATTTTTCCCTTCCTATCGCAATCGGGAAAAAAATAGATAATGAGAATTTCATCGTGGATCTTACCAGCATGCCCCACCTCCTGATGGCGGGAGCTACCGGCCAGGGTAAGTCGGTAGGACTGAATGCCATCCTGGTTTCATTGCTGTATAAAAAACATCCATCGCAATTAAAGCTGGTATTGGTAGATCCCAAGAAAGTTGAGTTAAGTATATACCGGACTATCGAACAGCATTTCCTTGCCAAGTTGCCCAACGAAGAAGAGGCGATCATTACCGATACCAAGAAAGTGATCAATACATTGAATGCGCTTTGTATTGAAATGGATAACCGCTATGACCTGCTCAAGGAGGCTGGATGCCGAAATATCCGGGAGTATAACGATAAATTCATGTCCCGCAAACTCAATCCTGAAAAGGGTCACCAGTTCCTGCCTTTTATTGTTTTGGTGGTGGATGAATTTGCCGACCTGATCATGACAGCGGGTAAGGAAATAGAAATGCCGATTGCCCGACTGGCGCAGCTGGCCCGTGCTGTGGGTATACACCTGATCATCGCTACCCAACGTCCTTCCGTGAATATCATTACGGGTACAATTAAAGCCAATTTCCCGGCCCGTATTGCATTTAAAGTTTCGTCAAAGATCGACTCGCGTACCATTATTGATACCGGTGGTGCCGAACAACTGATCGGCAAAGGGGATATGCTGATCAGTTATAATGGCGAGCTCGTGCGGCTGCAGTGTGCATTCGTGGATACCCCGGAGGTAGACAAGATAACCGACTTTATCGGCTACCAGGAAGGCTATCCTGTGCCCTTCCTGTTGCCAGAATATATCGATGAAAAGGAGCTGGAAGGAAAAGATATAGACCTGGCCGACCGCGATTCACTTTTCGAAGATGCTGCCCGCCTGATCGTTCAAAACCAGATCGGCTCTACTTCACTTTTACAAAGGCGCATGAAACTGGGCTATAACCGTGCCGGCAGGCTGATGGATCAGCTCGAAGCAGCCGGGATCGTAGGCCCCAACCAGGGCAGCAAGGCCCGGGACGTGCTGATTAAAACCGAGGCGGACCTCCAGCAACACCTGGCCGGAATGCCCTAGTTACGGACCTGTTAATAAAAAGTTTAGCCCTGCAACCCGGTATGGTGATTGCCTGTCCTGATAGAGGTAAAAGACTATCTTTGCACCCTTCAAAAAACAATATAATGAAGAATCTATACCTGATATTGATTACCCTTTGTATCACTATGACAGGCCTGGCCCAAACCAAGAATGATCCGGATGCCAAAAAAGTGCTGGATGCGGTGAGCGCCAAGTTCAAGACCTTCAAAACCGTAAAGGCTACTTTTACTTATAAGGTTGAAAATGCGGCTGGTAAAGCGCTTTCTTCAAAAAATGGTTCAATCCTGATGAAGGGTACTAAGTACCGGGTCAGTTTTAGTGGCCAGGAGATTTTCAGCGATGGAAAAACCGTTTGGAACTATGATAAGGCGGCCAATGAAGTAACCATCAGCAACCTCGACGCATCGGGCAGCACGATTACACCGCAGAAATTATTTACGAATTTTTATGATAATGATTTTCTCTACAAGATGAATGGAGAAAAAAAGATGGGAGCCAAAACGATCCAGGAAATCGAGATGACCCCCACGGATAAAAGCAGGCCGTTTCATAAGGTTTATGTGCTGGTAGATAAAAATGCCAGGACTTTGTATAGCACCCGCGTGCTGGAAAAAGCCGGCAACCGTTATTCCTATACCGTCGGAAATATGAATACCAGCAGCGCCCTTGCCGATAACCAGTTTGTTTTTGATAAATCAAAATATCCCGGAGTGGAAGTGGTGGATTTGAGGTAGGGGAAAGGGATATGAAGTCGGAAGTCTGAAGTCGGAATTAAGATTATTCCCGTACCACTTTTATAAACTCTCTTTTAATTCACATTGGGAATTATTGAATGATCCCAAGTATCTGGTGTAGGCACGATGCTGCCGGTTTTGATTTATTTAAACAATTAGCACTTTTAAAATCCAGAACTCAGCAATCTAAATGGATTCTACTGCCAGTCTGTTTGGTGGTCAAGCGTCTTGTTCTTTCCTGGCTTCAGTCATTTTCAATATGGAAAAAAAGTAAATGAGATCACCTGTTTTGTAAGAAGCAGTAGCTATGTTGAAATTACCGCTTTCCTGATCTTTAAACACTGAACCAGCAATTCCTCCAGCAGATCCAGTTGCAACATATTGGCTCCATCGCTTAGCGCCTGGGAGGGGTTGGGATGAGTTTCGATGAATAAACCATCGGCGCCGGCTGCGATCGCTGCCTTTGCAATGGTACCGATCAGTTGGGGATTACCACCTGTTACACCACTGGTTTGGTTAGGTTGTTGTAAGGCATGGGTCACATCCATCACCACCGGGACTCCATGCGCCTGCATTGCCGGGATATTCCGGTAGTCCACAACCAGGTCCTGGTAACCGAAAGTGGTCCCTCGTTCCGTCAGCATCACTTTATCATTCCCCGCTTTCTTTATTTTGTCAACGGCGAACTTCATTGCCACACCGCTTACAAATTGCCCTTTTTTTACATTGATGATTTTCCCGGTTTTAGCCGCGGCCACCAGCAGGTCGGTCTGCCGGCAGAGAAAGGCCGGGATCTGGAGTATATCTACATAGTCCGCTGCCTTTGTAGCTTCTTCTGGGGAATGAATATCGGTAACGATGGGCAGGTTAAATCTTTGTCCTGTCTTTTGCAGCATTTTCATCGCGGTATCATCCCCTAAACCTGTAAAGGAACCGGCACTGGTACGATTGGCCTTACGGTAGGATGATTTGAAAACATAAGGGATCCCCAGGTTTTTGCAGATGCCGGAAACTTTTTCGGCAACCTGCATGATCAATTCTTCACTTTCTACTACGCAGGGTCCTGCCAATAAAAAGAAATTTGATGGATCGTAAGACTGATTCCTGAATAGTTCTTGCAAAAATTTTTCCATGCCGCAAAGATAGTTGATGGAAAGTAGAAGGCACGGCCTCCCTGGAAGCATCCAAGGTACAAGGCACGAGATACTCTATCGAACAGCCGGACTCCCCTAAGGGGAGGCAGAAAGAGTAAACCAGTTGTATAAGGCAAAATTTCACGCAACAACTTTCAACCACTGTTCAACTACCGTTAAACCGAACTCCAGTTTCTTTCGGGTTTAAGCCTGCATTCAACAGCTATTTTGGGGGTGAAGCTGGGTACAAGGCACAAGGTACAAGGCATAGGGCACGAGGTACAAGACTTCAATTAAAGAATCATTCGACGATCGTTCCACCATTGTTCAACAATGTTCAACCATAATTCAACTACGCCAAGCGAACAAGTATGAAGTACACTCGTTACATTTGATGCTTTAATTCATCAAAGTTGTATGATCAAAGAAAAGATCCTTGTAATTGGCGCATCAGGACAGATAGGAGTGGAACTGACCCTGGCCCTGCGAAAAATTTATGGCAATGCCAATGTCATTGCTTCTGACCTGCGGGAACAAAATCCCCTGCTGGAAGGCACGGGCCCTTATGTGAGCCTGGATGTCATGAATAAGGAAATGTTGCATGTGCAGGTGATCCGGCAAAATATTACGCAGATCTATTTACTGGCGGCCATCCTTTCGGCCACGGGGGAAAAGAATCCCAGCCTGGCCTGGCACCTCAATATGCAGGGATTGTTAAATGTGCTGGACATTGCCCGTGAAGAAAAATTGCAGAAAATATACTGGCCTTCTTCCATCGCGGTTTTCGGTCCCACTTCACCCCGTCAAAATTGCCCGCAGCAAACGATCATCGAACCGATCACGGTTTATGGGATCAGCAAATTTGCCGGTGAATTCTGGTGCAATTATTTTCACCAGCGTTTTAAAGTGGATGTAAGAAGCCTTCGCTATCCAGGCCTGATCAGCTATAAGTCAGAACCCGGTGGCGGCACTACCGATTATGCCGTAGAGATCTTTCATGAAGCACTCGAAGAAAAGAAATACCTGTGCTTCCTGGATCCCAATACATACCTGCCCATGATGTATATGCCCGATGCTATCCGCGCCACCATTGAATTGATGGAAGCTCCTTCGGACCAAATTTCGGTCCGCACTTCCTATAATCTTTCTGCCATGAGCTTTTCACCGGCTGAAATAGCGGAGGAGATAAAAAAACATATACCCGAATTCAGGATCTCCTACAAAACCGACTATCGCCAGGCCATTGCCGACAGCTGGCCGCAAAGTATTGATGATAGTGTGGCGCGCAGGGATTGGGGATGGAAACAGGAATACGATTTGCCCAAGATGACGGCAGATATGCTGAAGAACCTGCAGGGGTAAGAAGAGAAAAAGCCAAACGCTAATCAACCAGGCCATTTTTGATCGCGAACATGACCAGCCCTGCAGTGTTTCGTACACCCACTTTATCAATCAGCCGCTGGCGTATGCCTTCGACCGAGCGGGGGCTTAGGAAAATTTCTTTCCCGATCTCCGCGGCTGTCTTTTCCTCGCAGATCAGCTTTAACACCTCCTGCTCTCTTTCTGTGAGTTCTATATTCTGGTTAAATGAAGGCTTGAAATTATTTTTGATCACCAGTTTCTTCAACAGGGCTTTGTTCACCAGGTCATTGAAATAATACCCGTTTTCAAAAACGGCGTGGATGGATTTGCGGATCTCGTCGGGCTCCGTGTTTTTCAACAGGTAGCCGTTGGCCCCGTTTTCCATGAGGTGAATAATGAATTTGTCGTCTTCATACATGGTTACGACCAGCACTTTGACAGCCGGGTATTTTTTCCGGATCACCCGGGTAGCTTCCATGCCATCCATAATGGGCATTTTCAGATCCATCAGGATCACATCCGGGACAGTTGTCTCCATTTCCTTAAGCAGGTCCTCGCCATTATCGGCTTCCATGATCACATCCAGTTGCTCATCTGCCGAAAGTCCGACTTTTAAACCGTCGCGGAATATTTTATAATCATCTGCTATGGCAATTTTAATTTTATTCATGATACAGGTGATTTAGCAGGTACATGAATATTGATTCGGTAACCTTCATCTCCCCTGGTAAATAATATTTTTCCCCGCAGCAAGATAACCCTGTTCTGTATATTTTTTAATCCCAGCCCATCTTTCTGGAAGCGCATTTCTTCAAATTCTTCTTGTGTAAGGCCATGGCCATTGTGAAAAATTGCCAGGTCCAGTTCGTTATTGTTATAAGTAGAACTCACAATGAATTCTGTAGCCGATGCGTATTTGAGAATATTATTCACCAATTCCTGGACGATCCGGTAAATACTGATATCATTCTCCGGGATTTTGGTTTCATAATTATCGTCCAGGGCGGTAGTAGCTGTCACAATTGTTCCCTGGGTGATTTTGCGGATAAAATGCCGGATCGCTTCGTTGAGGCCAAATTCCTTGAGGATATTGCTGTGCAGGTTATGCGAGATACCCCTCACTTTGTGGATTACATCATTCAGCAATTCCCTGCCTTTTTCATGCAGTTTTTTATCTTTCTCATCCAGGTTATCTTCTTTGATACCCAGCAGGTGCAATTTGGCAGAGGAAAGAATAGCGCCTACTTCATCATGCAGGGTTTCCGCAATGCGATGTCTTTCATTTTCTTCGCTGCGGACAGCGGCTTCTATCAATTGGTTTTGCTGTTGCTCTCTTAGTTTTTCCATAGCAAGCCTGTGCTGGTTCTTTTTACGTTGGTTAAAAATAACAGCCAACAATACGCTCACAACCAGTAAGAACATTACGGCAATACCGACAATTACTAAAAAGGTCAGATCGTCACTTGGATTTTTCATGAAAAGCGCGGGATAAACAAATGCAAAAAATAATAAAAGCTACATTAGAAACATCCCAGATGCTGATTGCAAATTTAATGTTATGTGCGATGAGATAGTTGAAGAAAAGGAATATTGTAAAACTGACTGCTTCATAAATACTAAGTCCGGTGGCAACCCAGAAGTCGGGTTGCCTGCTCACGGAAATGTTCCGGTCCTCCAGCAACATGTAAATAAAATACTGCAGGCAATAGAATAATAAGAGGGCTGCTTCCGTAGCCAGTAGGCGGCTACTGGGCATCGCATACCTGAAAAAGTCTTCATAAAAAATGAAATTGATGATAACGAAGGCCATAAAAAGGAAAGGGAGGATTTTTTTGACCCTGTGCATAAAATGCTGACCCAATGCAAGAAAAAACCAGGTAAATAAGGCGAATCGTACAAGAGAATGGGTATTATAGATAAAATTGTTACTGCCGAGCCAGTCAGGCAGGTTTAATCCAAGTCTATAACGTTTCCATATAAGGATTGCAAAGAGATTGAGTATAAGGGCGGCAAATACATAGATCTTAACCGGCTTTAGAAAAGCCGGAATTACTTTTCGTCGAAGTATAAAGACCAGAGGTATAAGCAGGGCCCATACCTCTGTCCAATCAAACAATTGTTTGAAGAAGTCTCTCATGTTTTCAATAATCAGATGGAGGATCAGGAGGACTTGGATTGATGGATTCTGTTGTATTGTCAATTGTTACCTCATAATAGGCATGAGGGTTTTTTGAAACCTGGCCTTTAAATAACAATTGTATGCTTTCGAGTTTTTTCTCATCCTTTTCATATTCGCGAAGGAGTTCATCAATTTTCTTAAGAATCTTTCCAGGTCCCTCTTTTGGGTCAGTTTGTTCCTTACCATATTCGACTTCTTTGGCATCGGGTTGAGGAATCGTCTTAAATTCCAGGTTACCAAAACTTA
>DASUMO010000476.1:0-3160 GCA_036277695.1 Chitinophagaceae bacterium | reverse complement strand
AGGCTGCCTGGGATTGTGCTACCGGAAATGGTCAATCGGCAATAGAGCTGTCCCGCTATTTTGAAAAAGTATATGCTACAGACAGCAGCCAGTCTCAATTGGATCATGCCATGAAAGCAGCCAATATCTTTTATTCCAGGCAGCTGGCTGAACAAACTTCCTTTGCGGATCATTCTTTCGACCTCGTTACAGTATCACAGGCCCTGCACTGGTTTCGGTTCGATGAATTTTATAAAGAAGTCAGAAGGCTGCTTCGGCCGGGAAGTTGTCTGGCGGTATGGACCTATTCGTTATTGAAGGTCTCTCCCGCAATCGATCCTATTATTGAAAAATATCATTTTGAAACCCTGGCTGCTTACTGGGACCCCGAACGCCGGCATGTGGACCAGCATTATGCCAGCATTCCCTTTCCTTTTGATGAAATAAAAACACCGGCTTTCTCAATCGAATTATATTGGTCACTGGATGAACTGGAAGGTTATTTCCATACCTGGTCGGTCTTACAAAAATTCATCGCTGCAAACCATTATAATCCGGTTAGTAAAATCATTGAATCCATAAGACCTCACTGGACTGGCGATAAATTGAAAATTGTTTTCCCTCTTTACCTGCGTATGGGAAAGGCGGAGACTTGATTTTACTCTACCTTTGCGGGCAATTTCCCGATATGAAGAATACAGCTTTTACCAGTAAGCATATTTCCCTTGGTGCAAAAATGGCGGAATTCGCCGGTTATAACATGCCGATATCCTACACGGGTATCAATGATGAACATGCTGCGGTCAGGAAAAATGCCGGGGTTTTTGATGTGAGTCATATGGGAGAATTCATCCTGAAAGGGGACCAGGCCCTGGATCTGATCCAGCGTGTTACCAGCAATGATGCATCCAAATTAAAAAAAGGACAGGCTCAGTATAGCTGCTTTCCCAATGAAACAGGAGGCATTATCGATGACCTGCTGGTGTATTGCCTGGAAGAAAACAAGGTCTATATGCTGGTGGTCAACGCATCCAATATTGAAAAAGACTGGAATTGGATCGGCCAGTTCAATACAGGCAATGCCGAATTACATAATATTTCAGATAAAACCTGTTTACTGGCGGTCCAGGGTCCCAATGCCACTAAAATTCTTCAGCCTCTCACGGAGATGGACATCCTGAACCTGAAATATTACACTTTTGTAAAAGGCAACTTTGCCGGGGTGAATAATGTGCTGATCAGTGCTACCGGTTATACCGGCGCTGGCGGGGTGGAGATTTATTTTGAAGATAAGGGCGAGGATGCGGAAAAAATCTGGAATGCAATCTTCGATGCCGGCAAGATTGCGGGCATAAAGCCCGTAGGCCTGGGCGCCCGCGATACCCTAAGGCTGGAAATGGGTTATTGTTTGTATGGGAATGATATTGATGATACAACTTCCCCTCTCGAAGCCGGCCTGGGATGGATCACGAAATTCACCAAGGATTTTACAGCCAGGTCTATTCTTGAAAAACAAAAAGCTGCCGGTGTTGAACGTAAACTGGTTGGATTTGAGATGCTGGAAAAAGGCATTCCCCGCCATGGTTACGAGATCAAGGATTTTAGTGGGGCGGTGATCGGGCATGTTACTTCCGGTACACAATCGCCCAGCCTGGGCAAGGCCATCGGTATGGGTTATGTGAGGGTGCCCTTTTCAACAATCGGTTCTCATATTTATATAAAGGTTCGCGACAAATTATTACAGGCCATCGTGGTCAAGATACCCTTTGCATGATTTTTGTATTAGGGCCGCTGATCCCGGCCCCTATTCTACCCAGATTACTATGCCAACAATTCACCTCACCACTTTTATTGCCGCTCCCGTTGAAGTTGTTTTCGACCTCAGCCGTCATGTCGGGGTTCACAAAGAATCCATGTCTAAGTTCAGGGAAGAAGCTGTTGCAGGTACCCGTTTCGGATTAATTGAAAAAGAAGACACCGTAACATGGAAGGCACGGCATCTTTTTAAAGATCGTTTATTAAGAGTAAAGGTCACTGAAATGAAAAAACCATCCCTGTACACTGATGAACAGGTAGAAGGTGATTTCAAAAACATGAAACACGAACATCACTTCAAGCCTTGTGAAAATGGCACCATCCTGATCGATCTTTTGCATTTTGAAGCTCCCTATGGAAGGGCCGGCAAATGGTTCAATGCTATCTACCTGACCGGTTACCTGAAAAAGCTTTTGGAACAGCGGAATAAAACGATCAAGGAAATCGCTGAAACCGGCCGCTGGAAAAAACTATTGGAAAAATAGTCGCCAGGTCCCTTAGCCCCTATTCTTAAATTTGTCCCTAGCTTATGAGCCACCAGCCAAGTTTATATACCGCCATTTCCCCGGCCTTATTGCATTTGTATGATCTTAGTAACACAGTTGTCGTGATCATTGATGTGTTTCGTGCCACTTCTACCATAGCTTCTGCATTATACAATGGAGCGCGCTGCGTGATCCCGGTAGATTCGGTTCCCAAGGCCATCGAGATCAGTAAAAATATCGGCGGTATTGCCGCTGGTGAAAGGGATGGCAAGATCGCGGAAGGATTGAATCATGGAAATTCTCCCCTGGAATATAACAGGGAGTTTATTGAAAATAAAACCCTGGTGTTGACCACTACCAACGGCACCCGGCTATTGCACATGGCGTTGGAACGGGGAGCTTCGACAATTGTTTCGGGTTCTTTTCCAAATTTATCTGCAGTTGCTGATTATCTCATGGCGGAAAACAGGAATGTAGTGCTGGGTTGCGCGGGCTGGAAAGACCGCTTCAACCTGGAAGACACTTTGTTTGCAGGAGCTGTTATCAATCGTGTAAAAAAAGGATTCCGGATTCATTGCGACAGTTCACTGATGGCCGAGACGCTTTATAATAAACATAAAAATAACCTGTTGGGATTCGCTCCCAAACTCACCCACTACCACCGCCTGGTAGAGCGGTTTGGCCTGATTGAAGACATTAAATTTTGTCTTAGCGATGACATAGCCAATGTGCTGCCGGTATATGGCGAGGGGAGACTGGTTGTAAAATCCTGAAATTCGTTTGGCTAAAGCCGGGTTTCTTTTTTTAGTTGCTATCCACGGGCTAAGGCCCGCGGTAATCATCTCTGCTTGTGGTTAAGATCGAGGGCAGGCTAAAGCCTG
>DASUMO010000475.1:0-8621 GCA_036277695.1 Chitinophagaceae bacterium | reverse complement strand
AGATAACATTCAAAAAGCTTACCCTGTTGTAAATAAGATCGACATTTCGATTGTAAAAAAGAATCCCCCCATCGAAGGGATTACAGGTGATGTAGCGGTGAATTTTACGAAAATTTATTAAGCTTTCTTATCACTATTTAGAGGGATTATTCGGCATTACTTTTATTATGTTCAATGCTTCCATTTCCATCTACCTGGTCCTTTAATGTTTTGATCCGGTCCCGGATTAGTTTTAAAACACTGAACTCTTCTCCTCTTTGCAAGGCCAGCTCATATTGCTGGTCCAGTTTTCTTATCTGATCTTCAAGATGATTTGAATTTTCGTTTAACGTTGTCATAAGGATGAGCACTTTACTGATCGAATTCTACCTTCCTCCTGTCATACTCCCAAAACCTGATTACAAATTATCATGCCATTTTTATTTTGTCATGTAAAAAAGTGGAGAGTTCCCGGGAAAGGGAAACTATACCAGTTTTCATTTAACTTTAAGCACTTCAAAATCACCAGTTATGAATCTTGAATGGAGAGGAATTTACCCGGCGCTCACCACAAAATTTACTGCTGCTGATCAACTTGACCTGGCTCTCTTTGGAAAAAACCTGGAAGCCCAGCTCGCAGCCGGCGTAAATGGCATCATACTGGGAGGTACCCTGGGTGAAGCGAGCGTACTTTCCACGGAAGAAAAGGAGAGGCTTGTTAATTTCTCTGTGGAAAAACTGGCCGGTCGATTACCGGTAATTTTAAATATAGCGGAAAGTTCGACCAGGAATGCATTGGAGCAGGTTGGTTTTGCAGGGGCCTGGGGTGTAGACGGGCTTATGGTATTGCCGCCCATGCGCTATAAATCTGATCACCGCGAAACAGTAACTTATTTTAAGACGATTGCCGACAACACGGATCTGCCGATCATGATTTACAACAACCCTGTGGATTATAAAATTGAAGTAACTCTCGAAATGTTTCAAGACCTGGCTGCATGTAAAAATATTGTCGCCGTAAAAGAAAGTACCCGGGATGTAACGAATTTGACAAGGATGATCAATCAATTTGGAGATCGGTTTAAAATACTTTGTGGTGTGGATACACTGGCAATGGAAGAGTTATGTTTGGGAGCTGATGGCTGGGTTGCTGGATTGGTCTGTGCTTTTCCGGCCGAAACGGTCGCTATTTATGAATTGGTAAAATCGGGGCATATTGCTGAGGCCGCTGCTATCTACCGCTGGTTTATGCCTTTGCTCGAACTGGATATTCATCCCAAACTTGTGCAATATATCAAGCTGGCAGAATCCCGGGTAGGTTTGGGAAGTGAATTCGTGCGGGCACCTCGTTTAACCCTCGAAGGCCAAGAAAGGGAACGGATTTTGGATGTGATTGATAAGGCAATCGCTACACGACCCCTATTAAAAAACCAGTTCATTCACTCAAATTAATAGTATTACATGTTTACGGACGCGACAATAGTAGAAATAGAAGCCGTTATGCAGGATGCACGGAAAGCTTTTCATCTATACGGTAATTCCACGCTCAAACAAAGAGCTGATTTTATGCGGGCTATTGCTTTTGAAATAGAGCAGTTAGGTGACGAATTGCTAAAAGTAGCCGCCGAAGAAACGCATTTGCCAGAGGCGAGATTGAGGACGGAAAGAGCGAGAACGATTTTCCAGCTTACATCTTATGCCGAAGCCTGTGAACGAGGGGATTGGCTGGAGGTCCGGATCGATACTGCCAATTCTGAACGCAACCCTCCGAAACCCGATATCCGGAAAATGATGGTTCCCCTTGGGCCGGTTGTGGTATTTGGCGCCGCTAATTTTCCTTTTGCCTATTCCACAGCCGGAGGGGATACAGCCTGTGCATTGGCTGCTGGTTGCCCTGTCATTGTAAAAGCACACCCCGCCCATGCCGCTACCAGTGAATTGATGGCCCGCGCAATTGGTAAAGCTGCTATGGCTTGCGAAATGCCTCCGGGAGTCTTTGCCCATCTTCACGGAGCTTCCTTTGAAGTCGGTAAAGCACTGGTCGAACATCCCTATACCAAAGCAGTCGGATTTACAGGTTCCTTCACCGGGGGCAAACAGCTTTTTGACTGGGCCAACCAGCGTAAGGAACCGATTCCCGTATTCGCGGAAATGAGCAGCACAAATCCCGTTTTTATTTTACCGGACAGGATGAAAAAATTTTCCCTGGAAACTGCTCAAATCCTGGCAGCTTCAATAACCCTGGGAGTGGGTCAATTCTGCACGAATCCCGGCCTGCTCATAGCCCTGGATAATAAGGATCTGAAAAAACTGATCCTGGCTTTGAGTGAAGAGATCCGGAAAGCTGTTCCCGGGGAAATGCTGAATCCCGGGATCTTTAAGAACTATGTTGAAAAAAGGGCCAATACCATAGCCCAGGAACAGGTGGAAATGGTCGCTGTTTCAGAAACCGATCCGCAGCTAAACCAGGGCGCACCCACCATTGCTACCGCCACTGCGGAGGCATTTATGAAAAACCCCATCCTGCACCAGGAAGTATTCGGTCCCTTCTCACTCATTATCCGCTGCCGGGACATTCATGAAATGCTGGAAGTTGCGGAACATGTAGAAGGCCAGTTAACGGTAACGCTGATGGCAACCAAGAATGATTTAAAAAACAACCAGCCTCTTTTAGAAAGATTAAAAAATTGCTGCGGCCGTTTTGTTTTGAACAGTGTGCCCACAGGGGTAGAAGTTTGCAATAGTATGCAGCATGGGGGACCTTTCCCTGCAACGACGGATTCAAGGTTTACTTCGGTAGGTGCGGATGGAATAAAAAGATTTACCCGCCCTCTGGCATTCCAGAACTGGAGTAATGACCTGTTGCCCGATCCTCTGAAAAATGAAAATCCCCTGGGAATTTGGCGTATTGTCAACAATGAAATGAAAAAAAACAGGCTCAGGATAAAACGAATAAAACCCGAACCGATTCAGTAATCAAGTTCCCCTGTTTGCCTGTCAAGCGAGAGCTTCACTGGATACCTGGCGGTCTTCCCTCCGGTTGCGGGCTACCAGCCAACCGGTGATAATGAGGGATATAATAAAATAAGCACCCAGGATATTGGTAATAGAAGAAATATAGGAGGAGGCGCCAAACCAATCCTGCTGGCTTCCCAGGAATGCTATTCCCATGCTGCTGCGCAGGATCTCCCACACAATTGCGTAAGGATTCCGGTCCATAAGTTCCGTGAGTGCATATACACTTAAAAAAATAAATCCACCATACCAGAAAATAAAGGATTTGTCAAGCTGGTTAATCAGCGCAATATTTCCAAAAAGATAACTGATAAAAAGCAGGATCAGCACCAGTTGGAACCAGCACCAGGTATTCAATGCAGCAGATGAACGGGGATTGTATTTTTCAAAATGATACACATCCTCAATTTTATAAACGGGATATTTTTCCTCAACGTCTGGTGGACGGTACCCGGTATGCCGGAACCAAAGGGTGAATTTTTCTCTCCAGCTTTTTGTGCGCCAGGCGTCTCTTAGCAGCAACCAAAAATGCATGAAGTTGATCTTAATGGGATTCCAGGTCCTGACCGGCCTTGTAATACCATAGACAGGGGGCACATTGTCCAATTCAGGCTGGAAGGTCCCAAACCATTTATCCCAGAAAATAAAAATCTGTCCATAGTTCTTATCAATGTATTCCGGGTTAATAGCATGATGAACGCGGTGGTGTGAGGGCGTAACGATTATTTTTTCCAGGAAACCCATTTTGTTGATATGTTGGGTATGATACCAAAATTGCGCGAACAGGTGGAGGGGAGCTACCACATTCACCACTTCTGCAGGCACACCTAATAAAGCCGCCGGCAAGAGGAAGATGGCGAATGTTTTGACAATGGAAGATATACTTTGCCGGAGTGCACAAGCCAGGTTGAATTCTTCACTGCTGTGATGTACAATATGCCCGTTCCAGAAAAAATTGGTCACATGCTGAAGCCGGTGAACCCAGTAGCCTGCAAAATCCAGTGCAAAAAAAGCGATGATATATACGATAATAGTATTGGATACTTCCGTAAGCGCAAGATGCCGTAGAAAAAAGGGATAAGATAATATAACAAGCGTCAGCCCGATTACATCCTTGGTGACATTGGTAACCCCGCTGGCCAGGCTGCTGATCATATCCATATTCCGGACAGTATCTTTTTTCCGGTACCAGCCATACCATTTTTCGAATAATACCAGGAGCAAAAAGGCCGGCATGGCAATCAGTAGTATCTTTCCGTATTGTTCCATCTGGCAAAAAAAGTTGAACCAAATTTACAAAAAACATATGAAGCATATTTTTACCTGCATCGATGCCCATACCTGTGGTAATCCCGTTCGGTTGATAAAAGAAGGAAAGCCACCCCTGCAAGGAAAAAATATGAGTGAAAAAAGACAACATTTTTTGCAGGAATATGACTGGATCCGGACGGGGCTGATGTTTGAGCCCCGCGGTCACGATATGATGAGCGGCAGTATACTGTATGAAACCCATGACCCGCAAAATGACCTGGCCGTTTTATTTATTGAAACCAGTGGCTGCCTGCCTATGTGTGGGCATGGTACAATCGGAACAATAACCATTGCCATCGAAGAAGGTCTCTTGCAACCCAGGAACCCGGGCCTGGTCAGGTTAGAAACGCCGGCCGGGCTGGTTAAAGTGAAATATACAATAGCGCAGGCTGCACCTGGTGAACGACCAGGAAGAACCAAAGTGAGCAGTGTCAGACTCACCAATGTTGCTTCCTTTCTTCATTCTTCTGAATTGACAGCAGATTGTCCCGGACTGGGGGAGTTAGTGATTGATGTCGCCTATGGAGGAAATTTTTATGCAATCGTCGATCCGCAAAAAAATTTTACCGGCCTGGAAAACTATGGCGCTGAACAACTGATTGCGTGGGCCCGGGAACTAAGGAAAAATATTAATGCTAAGTATGAATTCGTACATCCTGAAGATCCTACCATACGGGGCTGTTCGCATATATTATGGACAGGCGGGGTACTGGACCCCTCATCTACGGCCAGGAATGCGGTTTTTTATGGTGAAAAAGCTATTGACCGTTCGCCCTGCGGCACAGGCACCAGTGCCCGAATGGCACAATGGTTTGCCAAAGGAAAATTAAAGAAGGAGCAGTCTTTTATACATGAAAGCATCATTGGAAGTAAATTCGTGGGTCGTATCGAAGAAGTGATCCCCGACGCCTTCGGCAGGGATGGTAATGATGCTATAAGACCCAGCATAGAAGGATGGGCAAAGATTTTTGGATATAATACTATATGGATCGACAAAGAAGATGATCCTTATGCTTATGGATTCCAGGTAATATAAAATAGCGGAACTTGCTGTGGAAATTTTTTGACTAATAAAATTCACCTTATGTCTTCACGGAGAAAGTTTATTCGGGAAACAGGTCTTTTTACCGCTGGTAGTTTTATGGCCACTTCTATAGGAACCCAGGTATTCTCCATTTTAAACGGTCATATCCCTCCATCAGACCAGCTGAATATCGGTGTGATTGGATTAAACGGTATGGGATGGTCCAACCTCAATGCGATTCTTAAAATACCCGGTATCAACCTGGTTGGCTTATGTGACGTTGATAATAATGTGTTGGCTAAAAGAATGGGCGAATTGCAAAAAGCCGGCAGGGACATCAACCGGATTAAAACCGTGGCAGATCACAGGCAGTTACTTGATATGAAAGATCTCGATGCCGTTATTATCGGTACACCTGATCATTGGCATTGCCTGCAAATGGTAGAAGCCTGCCAGGCAGGCAAAGATGTTTATGTTGAAAAGCCTGTAGGCAATTCAATAGTTGAATGCCGGATCATGGAAGCTGCCCAAAAAAAATACAATCGTGTTGTGCAAGCCGGCCAGTGGCAGAGAAGCCAGCAGCATTTTGCAGATGCAGTTGATTTTATTGGCGGGGGACAGCTGGGAAATATCCGGACCGTGAAAGTGTGGTGCTACCTGGGTTGGAAAAAACCTATTCCCCTGGTAGCCGACAGCCCGGTGCCGGAAGGAGTGGATTATGACCGTTGGCTGGGTCCCGCAGAAAAACGACCTTTTAATAAGAATCGATTTCATTTTACATTTCGATGGTTCTGGGATTATGCCGGGGGGCTGATGACCGATTGGGGCGTTCATCTCCTGGATTACGCCTTGTTGGGTATGAAGGCGGACCTGCCCAAAACCATCAGCGCAGCGGGTGGAAATTTTGCGGATCCTTCCTCACCCCAGGAAACCCCCGATACCTTATGCGCGTTATATGAATTTGATAAATTCAACCTCGTTTGGGACCATGCATTGGGTATCGAAAACGGCTTATTCAAAAAAGAACATGGAATTGCCTTTATTGGCGACAATGGCACCCTGCAGCTGGACCGCAGCGGTTGGGAAGTCATTGAAGAAGCCCGCAGTGCAAATAAAATCCTGGTGGAAAGAAAAAACCGCGTTGACAATGGCCTCGAAAAGCATATGCAGAATTTTGTCGACGTGATCCGCAACCGTAAGACCGAAGAATTGAAATGTCCGATTGGCGCAGCAGCCGCCATCGCAGTGCTGGGCCAGATGGGAAATATCGCATTCCGATCCGGCCAAAAATTATACTGGAATAAGCATACCGGGAAATTTACGGATGAGGCCATCAATAAAAAATACCTGGCAGCAGACTATCAGAATGGGTATAAATTGCCGAAAATTTAAAACGCCCGGTTTCCATGACTGATTTCTTTTCATTCAATAATCTTATCACGGACTTAAAATTCATATCGCAATCTAAAGCAAGCAAATCACCATGCAGGTAACCATTGTTGGGGGAGGAGTTATAGGATTATGTACCGCCTATTATTTACGCAAAGCAAGCTATGAAGTAACTATTATCGAGATGAACAACATTACTGACGGTTGTTCATTTGGGAATATGGGTTATATATCACCTTCCCATTTTATACCCCTGGCCACGCCGGGTATTATCTCGCAGGGTCTGAAATGGATGATGAGTTCCTCTTCGCCTTTTTATATAAAGCCCAGGCTGAACCTGGAGCTACTACGCTGGGGAATGAATTTCTGGAAAAAGGCAAATGCCCAACAGGTAGCAGCAAGCACTCCGCACCTGAACAATCTTTTACAATTGAGCCGGGAAAGGATGAATGATCTCAAAAATGAATTACCTGATTCATTTGATATGATTGAAAAGGGTTGCTGGATGTTGTTTAAGAACCCCGCAACCGCCGACCATGAAAAACACCTGGCCGAACAGGCCGCCGGATTTGGTTTAAAAACAATTATTTGCAGTCCTGCAGAAGTGCAGGCTTATGAAACAGAAGTGGAAGTGAATGTGGCAGGAGGAGTTTTGTACCTGGATGATTGCCATCTTCACCCCGGCCGTTTTATGCAGTCGCTTTATACGCAACTTCAAAGAATGGGCGTGAAGTTCTGGTTGAATACAAGGGTAACGGGATTTGAAACCAATAATGGCAGGGTCACCGCGGTCATTACCGATAAGAATAGTTTGGCTGTAGACCACCTGGTGATTGCCAATGGTTCCTGGCTGGGCCAGCTTTCCAAACTTTTGGGTATACAAATGCCGGTGCAACCCGGCAAAGGTTATAGCATCGTGTACCAGGATCTGCAAAAAAATCTTCAATTCCCTTCTATACTGGTAGATCATCGCACTGCCACGTCGCCGATCGATCGTTGGTTACGCATAGGTGGCACGATGGAATTAAGTGGCCATAGTGATACGATTCTTCCCAGGAGGGTAAACGCCATTTACCAGGCATTTAAAAAATATTATCCTTCCATGGATCTTCCGGCCCCGAATCCAAAGAAAGCCTGGTTTGGTTACCGCCCTGTAAGTCCTGATGGTATGCCGTATATCGGAAAGCATCCCAAATTTTCCAACCTGGTTTATGCCGGGGGGCATGCCATGCTGGGTGTCAGCGCCGCGGCAGGAACGGGGCAATTAGTGAAGGAAATCCTCGGAAGAGAGCCAGCTACCATCCCATTGCATGCTTTTGATCCTGCAAGGTTTTCTTAAAACTGGCAAATGGGAATCCCGGGTCCAAAACAAGACCCGGAACTCCTTAATTTTATAGTTAATTATGGATTGTATTTCTACCCGGCTGCCTTATCGCCAGACTGGTGCATTTTCAAAAATAGCATTGGACTATATTGACCAGGATGCCAGACTCAAACCTTTTATTGCAAACCCGCCCACCCTCCGGGGCTTTGAAAAGGCAATTGAACAAAGAAAAACATTTAGCACGAACAGGGATATCCTGGTAACCGCATTAAAAAAACAATACGCAGCGCATAATCCGCACGAGGCCGTATCCCGGAATATCGATGCGCTCGCTTCTTCAAACAGTTTTACTATTACTACCGCCCACCAGAATAACCTGTTTACCGGTCCACTATATTTTATCTATAAAATTTTGCACGTTATCCGGCTGTCGGAATATCTGACAAGCTCTATGCCTTCGTATAAATTCATCCCGGTATTTTATATGGGTACGGAAGATGCCGACCTGGATGAACTGAATCATATATACCTTGACAAAGAAAAATTAGTATGGCAAACCCGGCAAACAGGAGCCGTGGG
>DASUMO010000474.1:0-5983 GCA_036277695.1 Chitinophagaceae bacterium | reverse complement strand
GGCAACGAGATCACTTTTGAATATATACTTTTTAAAAATTTCAACGACTCGCTAAAGGATGCGGATGAACTGATTAAAATATACAGGCAGGTACCGGCCGACCTGGTCAATATTATTGAGTACAACCCGATTGACTTTGCCAAATTTGAAAAGCCTTCTGAAGAGAAAGTAGAAGCTTTTATGCAATACCTGGCTAAAAACAGGGTGAATGCCCGCCTGCGAAAAAGCCGGGGCAAGGATATTGATGCAGCTTGCGGGCAGTTGGCGAATAAAGAAGCTGCTAGCTTTTAGCTGTTAGCTGCCAGCTTTGAGCTACGAGCCCTGGGTCTTCTTTTGAATCTTGACTTTTGAATTCAACATTTGAATCTGAAGGCTGGCAATGTAAAGCTGTAACTTTTTCAACTATCCCTTAATTTATTCAAGGCTTCAACCTTATTCTGCACGTGCAGTTTTTTGTAAATATTCCGGACATGTTTGCGTACAGTTTCTGGGCTGATGAATAAGCGATCCGCGATTTCCTTATATATAAGTCCCTGAGAAAGCTGGTGAAGTACTTCATTTTCCCTTTCACTTAATAAAGCCGATGATTCGACCACATAGGGATGCTGGAAACTGCCGATCACTTTCCGTGCTATATAGGAACTCATGGGTGAACCTCCGTTTGCCAGCTCCCGCAATGCCGAAATGATTTGTTCGGCGGAACTATCCTTTAACAGGTAACCCAGGGCTCCATTCTTGAGTGCTTTGAATACAAAAGCATCATCGTCATGAATACTACAGATAATGCTTTGCACAGATTTGTTTTGCTGGCTGATATGATGGACCAGGTCGGCGCCGTTCATCCCGGGTAATTGAATATCTACGATTACAATACCAGAAAGCTGGCCCAGGAAAGGCATAGCTTCTTCTGCCGAAGAAAAGATTTTACCCACAAAGAAATCTTTGCTTTCAGCAATCCAGTAGGAAAGGGCCTGCTGGTATTCCTGGCTGTCCTCAATTATGGATACCTCTGTCTTGATTGGTATTAAATTAATTTGAAATCCGCCGTTAGCTTCTACTTAAAGTTATTGATTTCAGCCCAGTATACCAATTTTAAGAGGCTGAAAAACAGGGAACTGCCAGTTCTACGAAATATTTCTTACTTCCCTTAAACCCGCGCCTATTCCGACAGTCTCTATTCTGCCTTTTATTTTAACAAGCCCCACCGAAAGGTTAAGGGCCAATGAAACATCTAACTTTTTAAATTATAACCATGAAAAAAATAATGCTGACCGGCCTAGTTGCCGCTTTTTCCCTGGCGGCTGTCCAGGCCCAGGAAATACCCGAACGTAAACATGATGGCCCCCGCATGCATGAGAAACACCGTCTTCATTCCAAAAAGGAAATGGAGACCCTGAACCTGACCGAGGAACAAAAAGCAAAATTCCGCGCCCTGAACCAGGAGCACCAGAAGCAAATGGAGGAATTACGAAAGAAAGATGACATAACAGTGAAGGAATCCAGGGAAAGAATGGAAGCCCTGCGCCAGGAACATAAAACTAAAATCCAATCCCTGCTGACCAGCGAACAAAAAGCCAGGATGGAAGAGAACAGGAAGGCCCGTACTGAAAAAATGCAGGAATATGGCAAAAAAAGAGATGCCCGGATGAAGGAACATCTCCAGTTAACCGATGAGCAGTCAATGAAAATGATGGAAAGCCGCAAAGCTCTCTCTGCTAAAATGAAGGCCATCCGCGAGGATAAATCCCTGACTGATGAGCAAAAAAAGGAAAAGCACAAAGAATTGATGAAGCAACAAAAAGAAAGCCTGAAATCAATCCTGACCGAAGATCAAATGAAAAAAATGAAGGAGCATAAGAAGAAGCCCCGGGATAAGAAAGAAACGATTTAATCACTGGTTTCAACTATATAAGCCCTGATCTGCCCTGCAGACAGGGCTTTTTGTTTACCTTCGCCCCTCATCATCCTGTTGTAAAACAGTACTTCTTCATGAAAAAGAAAACCCCCAGCCAGTTCAGCAAGTTCGCCGGTAAAAAAAACAATGCCGCCATTAAAGAACAATTCAAGCAGGAAAAAAGAAAATGGAAAAAAGAAAGGGAAGCTTTCTTTGATAAGAAAAGAACTGAGTCGAATGAAGCCAGGGGCCGGAAACCCGAAACAGGCACCAACAAAGCTGCGTCCGGCTATCCCGCATCACAACCTAAACCACCGGGTACGGAACTGATGCCCCTGAACAAGTTCATTGCGCATGCTGGTATCTGTGGCCGCCGGGAGGCAGCGGATATGGTAAAAGCAGGCAAAGTAAAGGTCAACAATGAACTGGTAGCAGAACCCGGGCACCGTGTGTCGGCAAAAGATGAAGTTCGGGTAAATGGGAAAAAGATTTTCCTGGCCCGTGACCTCGTCTATATTTTACTGAACAAGCCCAAGGATTATATAACTACCACAGACGACCCCCAAAATAGAAAAACGGTGCTGGACCTGGTCAGGCGCGCGACTTCCGAAAGAGTGTACCCGGTTGGCCGGCTGGATCGCAATACCTCCGGCGTATTATTGTTGACCAATGATGGTGAACTGGCACAACAGTTAACGCACCCCAAACATGAAGTGAAAAAAATTTATGCCGTTACCCTGGATAAGCCACTGGATAAAAAAGATTTTGACCGGATCTTAAAAGGAGTTAACCTGGAAGATGGTCTGGCCAGTGTGGATGTGCTGGCTTATGCGGATATCAAGGATAAAACCCAACTGGGTGTTGAAATTCACAGTGGCAGGAACCGGATTGTCCGCCGCATTTTTGAACACCTGGGTTATGATGTTAAAAACCTCGACCGGGTCAGTTTTGCAGGACTCACCAAAAAAAATATCGAAAGGGGTAAGTGGCGTTTTTTATCGGAAAAAGAAGTCCGGGATCTCAAACATTTCAGCAAAGGAAAATAGCTTAAATACAAGCAGGGATTTACACGGTATGAAATTCAGTGAACTCGTTCTTTTGGAGAACAATGACTTTATTGCGATAAATAAACCTTCGGGTTTATTATCCATTCCTGACAGGGAAGGAAAAGATATTTCACTTAAAACTTTACTCAAAGAAAAATATGGTGAAATTTATACGGTTCACCGCCTGGATAAAGAAACCAGCGGGTTAATCATATTTGCACGGCATGAGGCGGCACACAAACATCTTTCACAACAATTTGAAAACAGGCAAACCAAAAAGATTTACAGGGGACTTGTTTTGGGTACACCGCAGGAAAGTTCCGGGAGCATTCATGCTCCGATTGCGGAACATCCTGCCAGGAACGGGACCATGATCATTCACCGGAAAGGCAAAGAATCCTTAACAGATTATGAAGTGTTGTTGAGTTTTGGCAGCTATTCCTGGCTGCAGTTCAGGATCTATACAGGCCGCACCCACCAGATCAGGGTTCATGCAAAGGAGATCGGTCACCCCATTGTTTGTGACCCGGTTTATGGAGATGGAAAACCCCTTTTGCTCTCTTCCTTAAAACATAAAAAGTTCAAACTTTCTAAAACCGAACTGGAAGAACGTCCCCTGCTCAACCGGCTGGCATTACATGCCGCAACGTTGAGCTTTGTAGACTTGAGCGGAACTATTTGTGAACTCGAAGCCCCGCTTGCAAAAGACTTGAAAGCTACCCTGCAGCAGTTAGAAAAATGGATAGGTAAATGATCAGGACTTTTCCAGGGCCTGTAAAATGTCTTCGATTACATCATCAGGATGTTCGAGACCCACAGAGATCCGGATCAGCCCCGGTGTAATACCCACTTCTTTTCTTTCGTCTTCTGTAAGTTTGGAATGAGTTGTAGAGGCCGGGTGTGAAGCTATACTCCTGCTATCGCCCAGGTTATTGGTCATGGAAAGCATTTGCAGGGCATCCAGGAATTTACGCCCGCTATCGATTCCCCCCTTTATTTCAAATGTTATAATGCCACCCCCATTGCTCATTTGTTTTTTGGCAATATGGTATTGTGGATGATCTTCCAGGAAGGGATATCGCACCTGGGTGATTTTAGGATGGCCCTGCAGGCGACGGGCGATTTTCAATGCGTTTTCTGCATGCTTATCCATCCTGATAAATAAAGTTTCCAGGCTTTTACTTAAAACCCAGGCATTAAAAGGGCTCAGTGAAGGCCCGGTATTCCTTACGAAAAGATAAAGCTGTTTGATCAGATCTTTTTTCCCCACCACTACCCCGCCGAGTACACGACCCTGGCCATCGATGAATTTAGTGGCGGAATGCAAGACCAGGTCGGCTCCAAACCGGATGGGTTGTTGAACCGCCGGCGTGGCAAAACAATTATCAACGACGAAGAGAATATTGTTTTCTTTACAGAGTTGTGCAAACGATTCAATATCGATGATATCCAGGCCCGGGTTACTCGGTGTTTCTACATACAGCATTTTAGTGTTGGGTTGGATAAGCGATGCCACCTGCTCCGGGTTGTTCATATTGAAATAGGAAGACTCAATGCCCCATTTCGGTAAATATTTGGTAAGTATGGTATGTGTTGAACCAAAAACAGCGGAGGCTGAAATCACATGATCCCCCTGACTTAAAAAAGTCATGAAGGTGGAAAAGATAGCGGCCATTCCTGTACCGGTCGCAACCCCATCTTCGGTGCCCTCCAGGGCAGCGATCTTATTGATGAATTCATCCACAGTAGGATTGGAAAACCTGGAATAAATATTTACATCGGGTTCATCATTGGCAAAGGCCGCTGCCATTTCTTCGGCTGAATTATAGGTAAAACTGCTGGTGAGGAACAAAGGAGTGGCATGTTCTTTTTCACCTGTTTTTGTCGTCTGGATGCGGATCGCTTTTGTTTCGGGGTGTTGCGGCATGAGATTTCTCTAAAAATTTTATGCTGCGAAGATACAATCCATGCCTGATCTGGGAAGCTAAAAGCAGGCACCCTTGCAAACGCTTGTTTGGGGTAAAATTATTCCTGGTCAATAGTTACCAGTTTCGTCTTTGACGCATAATACAAATCATACCAATCCTGTTTATCCAGGTCAACATCAAAGGCATTGACGATATTTTTTATTCGTTGCTCGCTGATGGTACCGATCAATGGCAAAGCACCCAATTTAACCAGCCAGGCCACAGCTATCGATTCGATATGAGCATTATATTTTTTACTTAGTTCGCCAAGTTTGTAATGCACCCGCAAGGCAATTTCATCAGTCCCATTTTCAATTCGTCCTCCTGCCAATGGAGCAGCCGCCAGCGGCCGCATATAACGTTGCTTGATATAATCCAGCTGGCCATTGTCCAGCGCAGTGGTGTTCAGGAGGTTTAATTCAAAGTGGTTGGTGACAATCGGAACGCGTAAGTAGGAAGCCAGTAACTGGTGCTGGAATACAGAAAAATTGGCCACTCCAATATTCCTGATCTTACCTGAACCTCTTAACCGTTCCAGTGTAAGTGCGGCTTCTTCCAGGTTAGAAAGAGGGTCCAACTGATCAAGCAGGAAAATATCAATATAATCTGTTCCCAGTTTTTTCAGGGAACTGTCAACGCTTTTTGCGATATGGTCAGCCGAGCTGTCAATATATTTAACCCTTATTTCAGGGCGGTTGTTATGGGGGACACAAACTCCGCATTTGGTGAAAATCACTATATCTTCCCTGCGAAAAGATTTTTGCTTCAGCACTGTTCCAAACAGTTCTTCGCACTGGTAGCCGCCATACACATCGGCATGGTCAAAGGTATTAATGCCCAATTCCAGGCAAAGATTGACCATTTTTTCCATCGCCTTCACACCGGTGGCACTGGTATCTTCCCATCTCCAAAAGCCATAAATAGCCGGGGAAACTTTGGGACCAGAATCACTCAAATAAATTTTTTCCATGATTCAAGTATTAAAAATTTGGCAGCAGGAATGCTGGTTTCGAAAATAAATCAAAAAGCAATCTTACCGGTATTAAATATTCAGGTGTATTATGGAGTCATTAACA
>DASUMO010000473.1:0-7837 GCA_036277695.1 Chitinophagaceae bacterium | reverse complement strand
CCTATATTTACGCGTTAAAAGGAATTGCCTGGATAGCTTATTCAAGGGATCATGATGCGGCAGAGGCCAGCCGCATTCTTCATTATATTTTATCTCAAACCAAGATGCCCGAGCTTTGGTTGCAACTGGCTGAAATCAAGGATTGGGAGGGAAGCCTAAAGGAAAAAATTAGTTACCAGGAAAAATTCCTCCTGGAATTAAGCAAACCTGCCTATGGAGGCATGTATAATAAATATCTCCTCGACCTTTATGCAGGGGAAATGCATGAACTTGATAAAGCTTTGACTATTGCATGGCAGGAAGTAAAACAAAGGCCGACACCGGAGACCTATGACTGGCTGGCCTGGGTTTATTTTTTAAAAGGCGAACTGGATGAAGCCTGGCGCTTGAACCAGAATTATGTGGCAGGTAAAAATTTTGAACCGGATGCGATTTATCATTCCGCTTTGATCTGCCAGGCAAAAGGGAAAAAGAAAGAAGCCCGCAAAATGCTGGAAGAATGCCTGGAAAGCTCTTTTGAACTGGGGCCGAAGACCACAGCGGAAATCAAATCCAAACTGGCGGTCTTTGATCAAGTCCATTAGGCCTCAATGTGCATTTTCAAATTTCATTTCGCCGGCACTTACGTAAATGGTCAACCTGTTTTCTAGGGGCGGAATGGGGCAGTTATACCCGCTGCTGGTATAAGCACAATAGGGATTATATGCTTTATTAAAATCAAGTTGGTAGCTTCCCGATTCGAGGTCATTAGTATGCAGATCGAGATAACGGCCATTTTCATAACTGGCAATACCCGAACCGGCATCGGTGAAAGGAATAAATAAGTGATCAGCCCATTCTTCGGTATTCATCAATTGCTGGGACTGGTACACATGTAGTTTCTGCAGGCTGTCCCGGATGCTGAAGTGTACAACGGCATAAACCCTGTAAACCTGCCTGGTGGATCCCGAAGTTTCCATTTGAAACCAGGGAGCTTCATAAATCCTTTCCACCCGGGCCACAACACGGTATTGCTCATTCACCGGGAAAAAGCGCATAAACTTTTTTTCTTCTGCCTTTACAACCCCATGCTTTTTTACATATTCCTGCCGGTATAGGTTGACAGAATCAATATAACTGAGCTGGCCAGTTGAACTGCCGGCAATGCAAGAGCATACGATAAAAAATATCCATTTAAACTGTCGCGGCATCATCGGTATTAAGAATGGGGAAACCTATTAATTCATCATCAAGACATTCACGCTTCGCTGCAGGATATTGAAGGCGATTTCGGCCATCAGGTTTTCTTTATCCAATGTAGGATTTACTTCGGTGATCTCGAAACAGCAGACTTTCCGGTTCTGCATAAACTTGCTGATCAGGTCTTCGGCCTCGCGTTCTCTTAACCCGTTGTTTACCGGTGTGCCCGTGCCCTTGCTGATCGAAGAATCCAGGCTGTCCACATCGAATGAAATATAAATATCCGTACAGTCGGCGAGGTAGCGAAGCACAGCCCTTACCACGTTTTCAGATCCTTTGGTCCTGACTTCCTTGGTGGTAATGACCTTCATATCGTATTTCTCGATCAGGTATTTTTCTTCTTTCTCAAAATCCCGCAGCGAAATGAGTACCACATCTTCGGCCAACACTTTTGGTGTTATCTTACCCAAGCTTTTCAACCCGTTCCAGTACTTCTGGGTTTCGCTGTCGAGTTCATGGACGGCGCAATCCATATTGTCCTCCCCGATCGCGGCTGCCAGTGACATACCATGGACATTACCCGACGGAGTGGTATAGGGAGTGTGGAGGTCCGCATGGGCATCGATCCAGATCACCCCGAGCTTGCTTTTGGGTTTTGCCAGTTTAATACCGGAAATGGTGGCACCGGCCGTACTGTGATCACCACTGAGTACCACCGGGAAAAAATTATTCTTTATGGAATCATTGACGGCCTTACTGACTCTTTCGTAAATGGCTGCTATGCCTTTGATGCGTTTAGCATAGGGCGATTCGATGGGTTCATAGAGTAATTTGTTTTCGGTTTGAATTTTTTCCGAGGGGAAATGAATAAAAAAATTACTCATGAAGTCCAGGGCGGCAATTTTAATGGCTTCAATACCCAGGCTGGCGCCACGGGTACCTGCACCAATTTCGGAAGGCACTTCAATCAGTTTAATATTTTTCATATAATCGAATCGTTGATCAATAACCGGTTAGCCGGTAATAAAAGGAAACGGGAGCGAAGCTGTCAGCTACGTTCAATCAGGGATATAATAATTGGCGGGCAATGATTGTTCTGCAAACGTAAATATGCAGGCCAGCTTTTCGGATAAACGTTTCATAAATCAGGCAAACAAAGATAAACATTTGTTCCCGTGTTACATAGCACAAGAGAAGTCGCTCCTAAGCCGTTATTCGGTCATTTAATTAGGTAGATTTGGATCGGAAAATCAGCGATTATTCATTTAAGGCCATAACGGGCACTGAACTATGATAAGCCAGCCTTTTGGTATGGCTCTTGACAAATAATTTAGAAAGCAGGGAATGCTCCTTATGGATGACAATGATAAAATCAACTTTTTTATCGTGGGCAAACTGGTGGATGGCTTCATCCACATCATATAAACCCAGGAAATAAAACTCGGGATTAAACTCACTGAACATATCTCTTAATTTAGCCCGTTCCGCCTGGTATTCTTCTGTCAATGCCACATAATGTTCGCTGTCAACATTCAGAATATGCAGGTTGGGATGGAAGGTCTTCAGCACTTTCTTAATGGGAACCGAAGGTGTGGCAGTTGTTACATTCTTAAAATCAGAGGTCAGCAATACATTTTTTACCTCTTTATAACCCGCATCAGGGGGGATAATAAGCACCGGGCATACTTTCTTTTCCACCATTTTCAGGGTATTGCTGCCGATGAAAGTTTGTCCTATGGCCGATCGCCCGGTAATACCCATAATGATCAGGTCGGCCTGCTGGTGGCGGGCCAGTTTTTCGAGTTCTGCGATGAAATCGCTGCCTTCTTCGGCCAGCAGCGTGATTTTCACGATACCTTTTTTCAGCAACTCCTCCCTGAGTTTTTCCAGCTTCGCCTGGGCTTCAGCCGATTGAGACGGGTTTTCATATACATGATGCAGGATCATATTTACACCATAATGGCCGGTCAGTAATTGTGTGGCATAACGGGCGGCATTGAGTGAGGTTTCAGAAAAATCGACCGGTACAATGACTGTATTCATGTAGTTTATTTTAGTGAGCCTGGTAAGGCAGGCAAATTTAATGAGATTAGGGATGAAATTTAGCCGGCTATTTATTCATGGGCGGCCATCAGCGGAATATTGCTGTGGTAGGCCAGGCGCTTTGTATGGGTACTTTTGAAAAGATTGGTGGTATTACTGTGAAATCGTGGGACAGTCACCAGCATGTCTATATTATAATCCCGTACAAAAGTGTCAATGGCATCGAAAAAATTGTTCATGGTCAGAAAATAGAAAGAGGTCTTATAAGAGATAAACATTTGCTCCAGCTTCTCTTTTTCCATCCGTACCGCCTCCGTGATGGTTACATAATGATTGGGGTCCACATTTACGATATGGAGATGGGGATTGAACATTTCCAGAACAGAATTAATAAAGGCGGTAGGGGTGGATTTGACCACATCCTTGAAATCGGAGGCAAAAGCCACATTGTGGATGCCATTAAAACTGGCATCGGAAGGAATGATCATGACCGGTATCAGGCTCCGGTCAACCATTTTTAGGGTGTTACTGCCGATTAATTTTTGACCCATGGCGGTACGGCCGGTTATGCCCATGGCAATAAGAGTGGCTGTGCGGGTCTGTGCCAGCCTCGACAAGTTATCAATCAGGTCTCCTCCCATTTCGATCACACATTCCACCAAAATATCGCCCTTGTGATGTAATTCCATTTTCAGGCTTTCGAGGTAGTTCTGGCACATTTCCTGGTCCTGCGGGTCTTTATAATTATGGTAAAGGATAGCGAGGGCATCTTTTTTACCCGCCAGCATCAGGGCGACAAAACGCGCGGCATTCAAAGCAGTGTCGGAAAAATCAACCGGTATGATGACTCGGTGCATAAGGTTGGTTTAATTTCTGGTGAGCATAAATTTAGTGGATTTGCAAGTCATACTGAAAAAGAATCTTCAATAAAATCATCTGAAAAAAATGCGTGAGCAGCTGCAATCTTTCATGCCGATGGGGTTAATAATGAATAGATAAGGGTATCCAGAAATTGCCCGTTATAAAAATAATTTTGCCGGAAATAAGCTTCTCTCACAAAGCCATTCCTTTCCAGTATTTTAATCGATGCTGCATTGGATGGATTGACATTGGCTTCGATGGAATGGAGCTTCATCACTGAAAAACCATACGCAATTACGGGTTGAAAAGCTTCCTGCATCATCCCTTTCCCATGAAGGGCTGGGTCGAGTAAATAACCGATTTCAGCCCGGTGATGTTCATGCTGTATCCTCCAGTATCCAATAGTACCCAGCAGCGCAGGATCTTCTTTCAGACATATGGCCCAGGTTATTCCCTGGTTGGCTTCCTGGTCGGCCCGGATCCTGCGGATCAGTTCCCGGGCATCATCAATGCTTTGGGCCATAGGACGATCGAGGTATTTCATAACAACAGGATCAGATCGTAGCTGGAATAAGCGGGCCGCATCCGGTTCTTCTATTGTACGCAGCATTAAGCGCTCCGTTCTTAAAATCGGGAACTCGGAAAAATCAAGGCTCAGCATTTAGTATTATTTTCATGGTGCTATAACAGCTATGAATGTACGGGAATCCCGAACAGGTTCTGCGGGAAATAATTTTTACTTTAAACTCATTCAAATTTTCGATGCATCAGCTCCTGGTATCGGACATCCGGATCTACCCGGTGAAATCGTTGGGTGGAATAAGTTTGAGCCATGCCAGGGTTTTATCCAGGGGTTTGGCTTATGACCGTCGCTGGATGTTGGTGGATGACCAGAACCTGTTTATGACACAAAGAGACTATCCCGGGCTGGCTTTATTCAAAACTTCATTTGGCTCTAATGGAATTTTAATCCGGTATGCCGATTCCAGCATTGAAATTCCTTTTACCGTGCATGGTCAAACTACGATCCCTGCCCGGGTTTGGAATGATGACGTTGAAGTGATGGAACCCGACACAGCATACAGCCGGTGGTTTTCGCAAATACTGAGTAAGCCCTGCAAACTGGTTTGGTTTCCCGACCACCATCGCAGGGCCGTTGATCCTTTTTACGCATTGCATAATGACCAGGTAAGCCTGGCCGACGGATTTCCCTTTCTTCTAACCGGCCAGTCTTCGCTGGATGAACTGAACCGGCAACTGAAAGAACCCATTCCAATGAACCGTTTTCGTCCCAATATTGTTTTTAGGGGAGGCCTTGCTTTCCAGGAGGATCAATGGCATTATTTTCAGATCGGGGAATGCCGTTTTGCTGCTGTCAAACCCTGTGCACGATGTGTAACGATAACAGTTGACCAGGAAACGGGTATAAAAGGGATGGAGCCTCTGCGAACGCTTTCGGCTTTCAGGATGAAAAACAATAAAGTTTATTTCGGGCAAAATCTCCTGGTTTTAAATGAAGGGGAGATCAGTGTGGGACAGGAAATCATTATTGAAAAGGATAATTTTTATTGATGAAGGATAAAACACGAAAGCGGAAATATCGCTGGCTCAGGAGGATGCTGAGGGTATTCATAGTTTTACTGGGATTATTCATTATTGCCTGCCTGGTTTTTGATCATTATGTGCAGTTTCGTAAATCGGATGAGGAACTTAGCGCCATTTTCGCTGAGCGAAATATTGATGCAAGGATTGGATATTATCATGCGGAGGGCCGTAAAATCCGTTATGTGAGTGTGGGCAGGGACAGCCTGCCCACACTTCTTTTATTACATGGGTCGCCGGGATCCATGAGTTATTACAGTGGCAGGTATGATGACAGTCTTATCAGGCAACATTTCAAAGTAGTGGCTGTTGACCGCCCGGGCTATGGTTATTCTGGCCTGGGTGATCCCGAACCTTCCATTCAGCAACAGGCAAAAATGATCAAGCCTGTTTTGGATAGTATTCACCAGGCCACCCGCCCGGTAATAATTGCTGCCGGATCCTATGGCGCTTCGATAGCCTGCCGCCTGGCCATGGATTATCCTGAACTTGTAGACGGACTTGTTTTAACCGGTCCCTCCCTGGGACCCGGACTGGAACGATATTTTTGGTTTACGAATATTATTGAATTTGGCGCGATCCGCTGGTTCATGCCCCGGATTTTTCGCTCCGCCAATACGGAGAAAGTGTATCACCGGGAGGAGCTGGAAAAAATGCTTCCATTTTGGAAAAATATCCGGGTGCCTGTCATGTATATCCAGGGAGAATACGACGATATTGTAGATACCTCGAACGCGGGTTTCGCCCGGAAACAATTGGTAAATGTTCCTTACCTGGATATCCGTTTCATTAAAAACCGGTATCACCGGCTGGCACAATTCGAATGGCCGGCCATCAGGGACGGTATTATGAAAATATATGAGATCAGCCGGCAACAATTACTGGCCGGGCGGCTCCCGGAATAGGGACGAAATCATTGGAGGTGGTGTTTCCCGCAGATGGCCAAGATCCCGCAGAAGCCGTACAAATCCGCGTAATGTGCCTGAACCAAAATCTTTATTTTTTTTCTACATAATTCTTCAGGTTGATGCCAATAATTTCATTCCATCCCTGTTCAAAATTACCGGGCACCAGATCGGGATTATCTTTCGAGAATGATTCCAGGCCTTCATGGGTAAGTTTAACCCGGGTCTTGTCGCCTTCGGGAAACAACTCAAAGCTTACATAGGAAATACCGGGATCATTTTCATAACGCCAGCTATAGGTAAGTTTTTTACCGGGGATCACCTCGGTGATTTCGCAAAGATGCAGGTAACGCGTTTTATCTTCTGTTTCGCCGTAAAAATTGAAGCGGAATCCCACCCGGGGTTCAAAAGCTTCCAGGTCAAAATACCAGTGTTTCATCTCGTCTTTTTCGGTAATGGCCTTCCAGATCCTGGCAACAGGGGCGTTCAGTGTCTTTTCAATCACCAATGCTTCAGATGTCATATGCGGGGATTTTAATGATAAATAAGTAACCAATCGGTTACAAATATAAAGGAAACCTTTCGGTTACGGAAAAATTTCCGGCAGCGTGGTCAATCCGCCAGGGCCTTGACCAGTTTCAGGATATCAGCTTCTTTTTCATAGTTCACTTTATTGCGTTTGTGATAGTCGTCGGCCTTTTGTTTGGTCGCGGGTGATAAACCTGCCAGGAAATTGGATTTGGTCGCTTTTGACAATTTCCCTTTTGGGTCCATTAACAACCAGCTGACCGTCTCCGACACGACCACATCCTGGTTAAGGGATAATTTGTGGACCCCGGTACCGGAAAAAAAACTGGCATAATTGGTAATAGAAGCGGTGGGGCTTGCCTGTCCATAGGCGCCGATTTTTTCCACATCCAGCCTTACAATAGTTTTTTTTAATAGCCTTAGCGAGTCAATACGTGCGGTTAATTCCAGGAATCCTTCCCGGTAATAAAATACCGTTTTGTCAAATACCACCGAATCTATGGTGGCGGGGGCTGCCAAATCAAGGGTGTCCCCACGGGGACTGATAAACTGGAGATTGCCGGCCAACAGGTTATAATTGAAACGAAGTCCCGTATTGTTGGAGCCTGTATAGAAATATAAGTTTGCTTTGGCAAATTCGGGGAAACGATAAAAACCATTAGGCGAATAAGCCTGGGCAATATCTTCACCGGCACTTACCCTGATTTTTTCCCGATGTT
>DASUMO010000472.1:0-13113 GCA_036277695.1 Chitinophagaceae bacterium | reverse complement strand
GGATTTTTATGCAAAAGTGTATGAAGCCGAAAGACCGGAAGTTTTTTTTAAAGCTACACCGAACCGCATAGTTGGACCGGGTAACAAGGTCAATATCCGCAAAGATTCTACCTGGGATGTGCCGGAACCTGAACTAACACTGGTAGTTACTTCATCAGGAAAAATAATTGGCTACACCATTGGCAACGATATGAGCAGCAGGAGTATTGAAGGAGAAAATCCTCTCTATCTGCCGCAGGCAAAAACTTATGATGCCTGTGCAGCTGTCGGTCCATGTATTTATATCACCGAACAGCCACTGGATAACAATACAATGATTCAACTTGAAATCAACAGAAGGAATGCTGTTGTATTCAGCGATAAGATTGCTATCAGTCAGATGAAACGTACACCACAGGAACTGGTGAGTTATGTATTTCGTGAATGTTCATTCCCTGACGGTTGCCTGATAATGACAGGTACGGGTATTGTACCCGGAAATGATTTTACTTTACATTCAGGTGATGAAATTAAAATTACAATTGACAATATCGGAGCGTTGGTAAACGTAGTAGCCTGATAAATTAGAATAATAATTTTCTAATAAGAAAGAGATAATATTCAGGATTTATGGAATATGAATGAAAACAGGAGCAATGGTTTAAATGCTTAAAAATACAGGAGGTTTTGCTGATTTTGAGTATTTCAGAAATACTGAAACCATTTCTACATTCCAAAAGGATTAGTTTAAACCCCCGTAAGTAAAAAAATAAAATTAACCAATCGACTAGATCACTGTATATGTGTATATGAAACAAAAATTACCACGATACCTGATTACTGTGTTAGTTGTTTTCTCCGTGAAGACAGATGCGCAAAATCCTATTGTAAGAAACCAGTTCACAGCTGATCCTTCTGCCCGGGTATTTGGAGACAGAATCTATGTATATCCATCACATGATATTCTTGCCACAGAAGGTAAAGGTCGCGCAGGCTGGTTTTGTATGGAAGATTATCATGTTTTTTCATCTGCCAATCTTTCCGATTGGACAGATCATGGTATAATTGTTACCCAAAACAAAGTGCCTTGGGTAAAACCGGATAGTTACAGTATGTGGGCACCGGATTGTATTGAACGAAACGGAAAATACTATTTCTATTTTCCTTCTTCACCCAAAGACACTATCACTTATGGAAGAGGGTTTACCGTTGGCGTGGCAATAGCAAATAAACCAGAGGGACCATTTATTCCCCAGGCAATACCGATTAAAGGAGTTCGTGGTATTGATCCAAATGTATTCATTGATAAAGACGGGCAGGCTTATCTCTACTGGTCGGCGGGTAATATTTATGGCGCAAAGCTTAAATCCAGTATGCTGGAACTGGATTCGGAAGTAAAAACATTAGGCGAACTGCCAACCAAAGGATTAAAGGAGGGCCCTTACCTCTTTGAAAGGAATGGAATTTACTATCTGACCTATCCGCATGTAGAAAATAAAATTGAAAGACTGGAATATGCTATTGGCGATAACCCGCTTGGCCCTTTTAAATTTACCGGCGTTATCATGGATGAATCTGAATCCGGTTGCTGGACCAATCATCAATCAATCATACTATTCAAAAATCAATGGTATTTATTTTATCACGATAAGGATTATTCTCCACGTTTTGATAAAGCCCGTTCAATAAGAGCCGATAGTTTATTTTTTAATACCGATGGCAGCATTAGAAAAGTGATGCCTACATTAAGGGGAATTGGAGTTACAAACGCAAATAGAGAAATTCAGATAGACCGGTATACCGCCATCAGCAATGAAGGCATTGAAATTGATTTTATTGATACAACCAATAGATTCGCCGGATGGAAAACCATGTTCAATAAAGCAAGAGCATGGGTACAATACAACAGCGTTGATTTTGGAGCCAGATCATCAAAAACAGTGTCAGTAAACGCAAAATCTGAAACTGGCGGCACATTGCAAGTACACACAGGCAGTGTTGATGGGCCTGTTGTGGCAGAAGTTAACATTCCAAAAAGCAGAGAATGGAAGGTGACAAAAACTGCTGTGGTTAAGTTGCCAAGGGGTGTTCAAAATCTCTTTGTGGTACTAAAGGATAATAAAGAGCTTGCTATAGACTGGATACAATTTAATTAAATATTAATAGTATGAAACGTCATCCCATGTAACAGCTATTAATTTAATAATCAAAATTGCTTGTTACGAAAAAGTGCAATACAATTAATACATGTAATCTAAATCATTATGATCAGAAAGTTTTTACTATGGTTTTTATTCAGCGTATCGCTGTTAATAACAAAAGCACAAACATTTAATAATCCTATTTTGGCCGGGTTCTATCCCGATCCAAGCATATGCAGGGTTGGCAATGATTATTACATTACTACTTCTACTTTTGCATACTTCCCGGGATTACCCATTTTTCATAGCAGAGATTTAGTTAACTGGAGACAGATTGGTAATGCTATGGATAGGCCTGAACAATTAGATCAAACAAATGCAGGTGTGTCAAGAGGTTTGTTTGCTCCTACCATTCGTTACCATAAAGGCACTTTCTATATATTATGTACTTTAATTGATAAGAAAGGTAATTTTATTATTACAGCTACAGATCCAAAAGGACCATGGAGTAATCCTGTCTGGTTACCGGAAGTAAGGGGTATTGATCCTTCCATTGATTTTGTAGACGATAAGGCTTATGTGGTTTATAACAGTGATGCACCTGATAACAAACCATTATACAACGGCCACCGCACAATTCGCATGTATGAGTTTGATATCAAAACCATGAAAGTGGCAGGACAGGAAAAATTGCTGGTGAATGGGGGTACTGATTTATCTAAAAAACCAATCTGGATTGAAGCTCCGCACATTTTTAAGAAAGATGACTGGTATTATCTTATCTGTGCAGAAGGTGGTACCGGGTACAATCATTCAGAGGTTGTTTTCAGAAGTAAGTTAGTAGATGGTCCGTATGTTCCTTATCAGAAAAACCCGATACTTACTCAACGCCATCTGGATAAACAACGAAAAAACCCGGTTACTACCACCGGCCATGCCGACTTTGTAGAAACACTGGATGGTAAATGGTTTGCTGTTTTCCTGGCTTGTCGTCCTTACGGAGATGACTTATACAATACGGGAAGAGAAACTTTCCTCTTACCAGTAGAATGGAAAGATGGATGGCCGCATATATTAGAGGGAAACGAGGAAGTACCTTACACATTGCCGGTGCCTTTACCTGCATTGACAAAAAAGGTAAATAATCCTTTTGGCGGTAACGTAACTTTTAAAGATGATTTCAACAGCAAGAAATTTGACCACCGTTATCTGTTCCTCAGAAACCCTGAAATGGATGCGTATAGCTTAACTGCAAAGAGTGGCTTTTTTCAATTATCGCTCCGCCCTCAAACTGCATCTGAAAGAAAAAGTCCGTCCTTCCTGGGGTCCCGGCAGCATAATTTAAAAGGATATGCGGCAACCAGTATTGACTTTATGCCTGCCTCTGAAAAAGAGAAAGCTGGTTTAATGATTTTCCAGAGCGAAAATCATTACTATTTTTTATGCAAATCTATTGAGAATGGTAAACCTGTTGTTCAGTTGTATAAATCCCCTTCAAGGGGAAATAGAAATGGAGAACTATTGGCATCCCGGTCACTCACTTCAGCAAAGTCATTGTTCTTGAAAATTGAAGCGAAAGCATCAACTTATTCATTCTATTATGCGGAGAAGAAGAATAAGTGGAAACTGTTGAAGGATGGTGTGGATGGATCATTCCTTAGCACAAAGGTAGCAGGAGGATTTGTGGGAAGCTTGTTTGCTCTGTATGGCACATCTGACGGGGAACCGACTACATCTGTTGCAAACTACGATTGGTTTGAATATAAAGGCAATGATGACGGGATAAAAAAATAAACAGCTATTCAATGATTCCAGGCTTACAAAGACAGATTAAGATAATATTTCCATTGAATCGATTTCTGGTAATTATGTGACGATAATTTCCTTAAAGTTGTCTGCCCAGGGCTACAAACATTTCCCGATGAGACCAAGTTGATCCAGCAGGCATTCAATAACAATATGATAATTTATTTGCTGAGGATTAATCATCCCTTTAGCACCGAATTATCAACTCACATTCCAAAACCGGAAACACTCCATGTAACTTACACATTGGCATTATAATTTAATGGCCACCGGTCAAAAGACTATACAGTTGTTTAAAATTCTTCGCCGGTTTCTATTGGTAGTTTTTACTTCTAAACTTAAATAGCTTTCGGAGTAGTGCAGAATTCCGCACACCTGATCGATTGTTACTGTTTTTACTTTAACCTTAAAATTGTTTGCCGGTATGAGAAAGAAAATGATTTTTTCCCTTGGTTTGGTATGCACCATCGGGCTTTTTTCCTGTAAAAAAAGTATGCTTCGTTCTGACCTTGAAAACAATGATCTGAATAAAGCAGGATCAGAGACAACATCTGCTAAAAGCGGCTGTACGCCTATACCAGGCAGTACATTTTTTGATCCAAACTGTCTTATTTCAGCAAGCCAGCACGGGGTGTTAGACACTATTCAAAAGGGATTTGGTTTTACAGAGGGGCCGGCTGTTGACAAACATGGAAATGTATTTTTTACTGATCAGCCCAATGATAAAATTTATAAATGGACAGCATCAACCGGGCAGATTATTACATTTTTAACTGGTACTGGCCGTTCTAATGGAATGGCTTTTGATAAGGATGGCTATCTCATTGCTTGCGCAGATATGCATGGGGAACTTTGGAAGATAGCTCCGGACGGTAGTCATACCGTATTGGTAAATAATTACAATGGTAAACTCTTAAATGGTCCCAATGATGTATGGATCAACCCCAAAAATGGAGGTATTTATATTACTGATCCTATATTTCCGAGAGATTATTGGGATGCAACTGATCCACGAAAACAAAATTGGGAGCCAACACACTCCGAACAGGCAGCAACTGGTAAAGGCGGCCATGTTTATTATCTGCCCCCGGGTAGTCACACACTGGTTAGGGTAACTACAATGGCGGGATGGAACGCAGACACGTGGCCAAACGGTATTACAGGAACTCCTGATGGTAAGAAGCTGTATGTAAACAATTGGACATATGATGGCACTGGTCAAATCAAGGTTTTTAATATTAATTCCAATGGTACACTCTCCAACATGCAGACATTGGTTAGTAATCTGAATTTCTGCGATGGTATGTCACTCGATGAAGATGGAAATATTTATGTTAGCGGGGGAGTAGGGCTAAACGCTTTTGATAAAAATGGAAACAAGGTACTTACGATTCCTGGTCGTGGTGGCACAAACAATGTTTTTGCTGGATCAAATAATAAAATATTATTTATGACAAGCCCTGATAGGGTTACTTCGGTAAAGATGAATGTTAAAGGTGTAGAAAGATTTTAGGTTTTTTAACTGATAAATTATTAGTATAAAAAAATCCGCAATACAGTATTATGGGAATGTTGTTATATAATTTTGACAAGCTTCGGTTTAATTTTTTTAATTCGGTTACTTTAAAAACAGTTTATATGAAATACATTTTCAGTTTATTACTGCTCCTTGGGTTTAATACGGCTTTTGCGCAAAATCCTATTGATGGTAACTGGAAAGGAATCCGGGAAACACCGAACGGTACTTTTGAAGTCAATTATACTTTTAAAGTTGAGGGGAATGTAGTTACCGGTGTTTGGAAAACTCAATTCGGCGAGTCTAAATTAGAAGATGGAAAAATAGAAGGAAAAAAATTTTCGTACAGTATTACCTTTAACGAAAATAAAATTTCCAGTACTGCAGAGTTGATAAACGAAAATGAGATATTGGTTAAGAATGAAAGGGGAGAAATGAAGCTTTCAAGGGTTAAATAAACCCGGAGTATTTATATTTTTTGCATCCCAGGTAGTATTTGAAAAGTATATACCTGGGATTTTTTGTACACCTTATATTTTTTGGTGGCCCTGCTTATTCGCTGAAAACAGATCTGCAGGTAGATAGGGATTGATCCGGTTTTTAGGCTCTTTTTGGATTGATTGGGGTAAAAAGTAATTGCGGTTTTCATCGTTTTTAAATTTTTGGTGAAGCAAGAAATTTTGGTGAAGCAGGGTGACATTGATTTATCCAAAGCCACGCGCCCTGCGGGCCTTCGGGATTTTTATTTCCGCTTTTACAAACGGGTTTGCAACGCTTCAAATAAAAAAGCCTCGCAGCTATCGCTGCAAGGCTTTGTAGCCCGTACGGGATTCCCCGCCTGACCGACGTCAGTCGGGCAGGGAACCCGTGTTACTAATTATTTGAAAGACGTGCTCTAAGCCATCGTTTACCACCAGCGGTCTTAAAATATTTTTCACGAACTCTTGCGCTTGCCCAATCCTGATGGGGTTCTGTGAATATGATTTTCCAGGGGCGATGACCTTTTGTAAACCTGTTTTTTCCGGCATTATGTTCCTTTAAACGATGTAGAGGATCTATTGCCATTCCAACATACCAAGTATTATCAACAAGACTCTGCAAAATGTATACAAAAACCATATAAAATAGGCCCCAGTAAATCTAAACCTTTTGTAATCCCTTTTACAAACGGGTTTGCAACGCTTCAAATAAAAAAGCCTCGCAGCTATCGCTGCAAGGCTTTGTAGCCCGTACGGGATTCGAACCCGTATCACCACCGTGAAAGGGTGGTGTCCTAGCCCTTAGACGAACGGGCCGTCTATACGGAAGCTTTGTTGGCCAATGGCCAGTTTTGCTTCATTTTTAGGGACGGCAAAGATAGGCTGGCGGGTTTTTCCGGCCAAAAGTTTTTCTGCTTGTTTAGCCCTTGTCTTCCTACCTATCGAACTTAAACCGAACAGCTGTTTATCCACAAAACAGTACCTTCGCCATCCAATTTTAAACTAAAATCTACTCTGACATGAGCACAGTTAAAGTCGCTATCAACGGTTTCGGACGTATTGGCCGCCTGGTTTATCGCCAAATCTATAAAATGGAAGGCATCGATGTGGTGGCTATTAATGACCTGACCAGCCCCAAAGTATTAGCTCATCTCCTGAAATATGACAGCGCGCAGGGCCGCTTCGACGCCGAAGTAAAGGCAACTGAGGATTCCATTGTTGTAAATGGTGACTCAGTTAAGATTTATGCCCAGAAAAACCCGGCCGATATTCCCTGGAAAAGCCATGAGGTGGATGTAGTGCTGGAATGCACCGGCTTTTTTACTGATAAAGAGAAGGCCAGTGCCCACCTGAATGCCGGCGCTAAAAGGGTTGTGATCTCGGCTCCCGCCACCGGAGATCTCAAGACCATTGTTTTTAATGTAAATCATAACATATTAGATGGCAGCGAAACCATTATCAGCTGCGCCTCCTGCACCACCAATTGCCTGGCCCCCATGGCACAGGTGTTGGATGAAAAGTTTGGAATTGTTAATGCCCTGATGACAACCATCCACGCTTATACCAATGATCAGAACACCCAGGATGCCCCGCATCCCAAGGGTGATCTTCGCCGTGCCAGGGCTGCAGCGCAGAATATCGTTCCCAACAGTACCGGTGCTGCCAAAGCGATCGGGCTGGTTCTTCCCAACCTGAAAGGTAAAATGGATGGCAGCGCTCAGCGGGTACCAACGCTCACTGGTTCTTTAACAGAAGTAACAGCTGTTCTTGGTAAAAAAACAACCGTTGAAGAAGTGAATGCTGCGATGAAAGCCGCTTCGAACGAAAGCTTTGGTTATACCACCGATGAGATCGTAAGCAGCGATATAATCGGTATTACCTTTGGTTCTTTATTCGATGCTACCCAGACCAGGGTGCAGACAGTAGGTGATATACAACTGGTAAGAACGGTAAGCTGGTATGATAATGAAATGAGCTATGTGAGCCAGTTGGTGAGGACTGTACATTTTTTCGCGAAGTTGATCAGCAAATAAATTGATCAAGCCGTGGTAAGCGATTGGCTGCGGCTTTTTATGATTGCCATATGAAGATCAGGAATATCGAAGGCTTGTCTGCCCGGGATCTGCAAAGGGAAGTGAACAAGGGATCCCGTTTCATTTATTATGTATTTACAGTATCGCTGCTGTTTATTACGTTTAAACGCAATTCCGATGTTTACCTGGTTCGCATTAACGAAAAAACTATGTTCAAAGCCCTGCCTTATACCATGATCTCGGCATTACTGGGTTGGTGGGGGATTCCTTATGGTCCCCGTGTTACCCTTGACAGCATCCGCACCAACCTGCGCGGAGGGAAGGATGTGACCGATGATGTGATGGCGACTGTAGCAGGATATATGCTTTACGAAGAAACGCAACGCAAGACTTGATTTTTCATACTAATTTGCCCGACTAAAATCGACCGCTATGTCAAAATTCTCCAAGCATAATTTTTCTGGTCAGAAAGCACTGGTAAGAGTGGATTTTAATGTCCCGCTGGATGAGCAGTTGCAGATCACCGATGACACGAGGATGAAGGCGGCAGTACCAACGATTAAGAAGATTTTAAGCGATGGGGGCTCCGTGATCCTGATGTCGCACCTGGGTCGGCCCAAGGACGGACCTGCTGACAAATACTCCTTAAAACACCTGGTCAAACGACTTGGCGAATTGCTGGGCGGCACTACGGTATTATTTGCTAATGATTGTATCGGCGAACAGGCTTATTTAACAGCTGGGATGATGAAACCCGGTGAAGTGCTTTTGCTGGAAAACCTTCGTTTCTATAAAGAAGAAGAAAAAGGGGATTTGAAATTTGCTGAGAAATTATCGAAGCTGGGCGATGTCTGGGTGAATGATGCCTTTGGAACGGCCCACCGCGCACATGCTTCCACTGCAGTGATCGCTCAATTCTTTTCCCCGGATAAAAGGATGTTCGGGTTGCTGATGGAATCAGAAGTAGCCAGTGCGGATAAAGTATTAAATGCGGCGGAAAAACCATTTGTTGCCGTAATTGGAGGGGCCAAGGTTTCAGATAAAATACTTATCATCGAAAATCTTTTGGAAAGGGCAACCGATATAATCATCGGTGGGGGCATGGCCTATACATTTATGAAAGCGGAAGGGGGAAAGATCGGCGCTTCACTGTGTGAGGAGGACCGCCTGGATACTGCGGAGGATATTTTAAAGAAAGCGGCAGCAAAAGGTGTTTGCATACACCTGCCTTCGGATTCGGTGATCGCCAACAAATTTGCCGCGGATGCTCAGACTTCAGCAGCGCCCAGTAATAATATACCTGAAGGGTGGATGGGACTTGATATAGGTCCTAATGCCTGCGAACAATTCTCCAATATTATCCGGCATTCCAAAACCATTTTATGGAATGGTCCCATGGGGGTTTTTGAGATGCACAATTTCCAGCACGGAACCAAATGTGTGGCATCAGTTGTGGCAGAAGCCACTCAAAAAGGTTCTTTTTCCCTGGTAGGCGGTGGTGATTCGGTTGCTGCCGTAAACCAGTTTGGTTTTGCAGATAAGGTGAGTTATGTAAGTACTGGTGGTGGCGCCATGCTGGAATACTTTGAAGGAAAGACTTTGCCCGGCATTGCTGCTGTAACTGAGGGATAGACCGGGCCCCCAGAATCTGAACTTTGTTGAAGCTCAAAACACCACTAAGGGGAGGATAGAACGAGTTTGATGGGGAAGCCCCCAGAACCTGAACTATGCTGAAACTCAAAACACCCCCGAAGGGGATGTTAGTACCAGTTTGGTGGGGAAGAATTTAGAACTACAATAAACAAAAAGGCATTTCAATTTTAATACTGCTCGAAGTCCTACTCCTTTGGAGAGGGATTTAGGGAGAGGCCGGTATTTTTCCTATACTTATAGATTCTACTTTTCCCCCAAAATGCATTAATTTTCGCCCGCAATTAATAATCCCAAATACAATGAAAATGAATTTTACCCGGTCATTTTTAACCCTGACCGTCCTGGTTACAGTTTTCAGTTCCTGCCAGAAAGAAGTAGATCTCCAGAATAGCAACAATGGCAACAATGGTGGAAACACTGCCGGTATTGTCGGCAATTATGATTTCGTGGGACTGAGCGCCAGTACGGTAAGTACGGTGGTTACCGGTTCCGGTATTGACGAAGAAAAAGCCGTAACAAGGAGCTCCTATAGCAGTACCAATAATGTAGGTACCGTGGCGATCACCGCCACCCAGTTCAATACTACCGGGATCGGGTATTCGATCAGTGGCATTGCCTATACAGATTTTTATATTGGCAATGTCCTGTTCACTTCCCTGGATTTTCCTTTCGATTTCGTTTTACCCCCCACCAATGGAAGCAGTAATTACAGGATGATCACAAACGATTCGATTTATTTCGATAACGGCTTTATCAGCTATGATCCCACAGGCAGCGGTAATCCTACAGCGACTTTGCCCACAGGTGCAAGATTATCATGGTCAGCTGATACATTACTGATGAAAACATCGGCAACCATGACATCTACACAGGATATCGGGGGCGGTGTAATGGCCCGGATCACCAACCAGGCCACACAGATAGTAAAAATGAAGAAGAAATAATTCCGTTCACTAATTATATACAAAGGCAATTGCAGGAAACGCAATTGCTTTTTATTTCCCCAAATGATTGGGTTATGAAATTCCTCTTTTAGGGAGCAGCTTTCACTTCGATGATCTTATCATTACCCCCATTGCTGCTGCAGATATAAACCTTACCGCCGGGAGATATACAGATATCCCTAAGCCTTCCATATTCGTTGGTAAAAAATTCATTGGTTTCAATAACGCGGCTGAAACTATTGTCCAGTTTTAGCTGGTACAGTCGGGCATCTTTCAGGGTCGCCAGCAACAGGGAGTTTTTCCATTGTGGTATCTGGTCAGCTCCATAGTAGTCCAGCCCGCAGGCCGCGATGGTAGGTGTCCAGGCCAGCAGGGGTTCGATAATAGGATGGGAGCTACAGTAATTTTGTTCGGCATTTTCATTACAAAAACCCCTTACATCGGGCCAGCCATAATTCTTTGCCTTTTCAATAATATTGAGCTCATCATCACTGGCGGGACCATGTTCTGAACTATAGAGTTTATTATTGGCGAAAACCAGCCCCTGCGCATTGCGGTGACCATAAGACCAGTACGGATTACCTGCTACCGGGTTATCAGCAGGAATGCTTCCATCAAGGTTGAATCTTAGGATTTTTCCATTGGGAGAAGAGATGTTCTGCGGTGAGGTTTGATCAGCCGCATCACCAGTGCTCATAAACAATTTGTCGTTCACGACCAGTAAGCGGCTGCCATTATGAATGGAAGCGGCGTCGATATTATCAATAATCGTGACCGGGTTGACCAGGGAATTGCCATTATAGGAGAAGCGAACCAGTTTCTCGCGGTAACTGCCTCCGTTGAGATAATTATAAACCAGGAAGACATGAGGCGTAGTGGAAAAAGATGGATGCAGCGCCATCCCCAGCAAACCTCCTTCTCCTTGTGATACAACTTCGGCAATAGTGATTAAGGGAAGGACCTGCCCGGTATTGGGATTTACCCGGCTGACTCTTCCGCCACGTTCGGTCATCCAGATAAATTGATCCGGTCCCCAAAGAATTTCCCAGGGATGACTGAGCCCGCTGACGATGACCGAATCTTTAATACCAGCAGGTTCGGTATTGGTTGAACTGCCACTGCTGTTTTTACGACATTGCAACGCAAAAAAAAGCGGGACCAAAAAAACAAGAATTAATTTTTTTGAAGGAAGCATGTATTTAAGTTCATCAAAGACGGCTGCCAATTTCATGCCGCATAAATTAGAAAATATCCGGTTCACTGCCGGTTATTCTTGACCAGCAGAAATTTTATCTTGCCGAAATACCAAAAACGCTAATTTTATTATTACACTAAAAACTTTTTACCATGAAAGGTACGCGTAATCTAGGGCTCATTGCGATCGTGGCAGTCGTCATTATTTTTGTGATGTGGGGGTGCAGCGGTTACAACAAGATTGTAAAGGAAGACGAAAATGTAAAGAATTCCTGGGCCAATGTGGAGAGTTCATACCAGCGCCGGGCCGACCTGATTCCTAACCTGGTCAATACCGTTAAGGGGGAAGCGAACTTTGAACAGCAGACCTTGATTCAAACTATCGAAGCCCGTTATAAAAACCTCAATACGGTAAAAGTGGATCCGGCAAACCTGACCACAGAAAATATAGCCCGTTTCCAACAGGCCCAGGGTGAACTCAGCAGTGCCCTTAGCCGGCTGATGGTGGTGGTTGAAAATTATCCCAACCTAAAAGCTAATGAAGGGTTTCGGAAGTTACAGTCAGAAATATCGGGTACCGAGAACCGGATCAATGTGGCCCGGAATGATTTTAACGCGAATGTGAATACTTATAATACCAAGGTTCGCTCTTTTCCCATGAACATTTTCGCCGGCATGTTTGGATTTAAAGTACGGGAAGGATTCAAAGCGGAAGAAGGCGCCCAGAAAGCTCCCGAAGTAAAATTCTAAACGGCAAAAAGTGAGATTATTCCCCTGGTTAAAACAAAAGGAAATTTTCAGTCCTGAAGAAAAACAGCGTATCGTTGAAGCTGTGCGGGTTGCCGAACGGATGACCAGCGGTGAAGTGCGGGTATTTGTTGAAAGCCGCTGCCGCTGGGTGGATGCGATTGACCGCGCTGCAGAGCTTTTTTTCAGGTTAAAAATGGATCAGACCGTTGACCGCAACGGGGTATTGATCTATGTTGCGGTAAAAGATCACCAGCTGGCGGTATTCGGCGATGAAGGCATCCATAAAAAAATGGGTAATGAATACTGGCTGCTCGAAGTCAAGAAAATGATCGCGGCCTTTGACCGCCAGGATTATGCCGAGGGGATCCGCCAATGCGTGGAAGATATCGGCAGGGCCCTGCACCAGCATTTCCCTTTCAATAATGATACGGATAAAAATGAACTGCCCGACGAAATAGTGTTTGGCAATTAAGAAGACGCGGATGAAAAGCTTGTTTGCTATTTTGTTGTTTCTTGGGGTGGCCACCATAACACTGGCGCAGATGCCTGTGCCGGAAAAACCTGCGGTATCGGAAGGCCTGGTGATCGATTATACCAATACGCTCTCGGCCTCTCAAA
>DASUMO010000471.1:0-2538 GCA_036277695.1 Chitinophagaceae bacterium | reverse complement strand
TAACTCAATTTTTGCCTCCCGGGCCTGAGCCACAGCTTTCTGGATATCCAGGAATCGCCGGTAAGCGAGGAGGAATACATTCCGGAACTGTTTGAATAAACTGATTGCTTCTTTCGTCAACGGCGCATAAGCCGAGATACCCAATGCACCCGGTCCAATGGAGTAAAAATAGTAATGCAGTGAATTGGTTTTTTTCAGCTGCGGATCCACAAACTGACCAGCTTTCGCCTGGTATTGCATCCAGTCTTTCAGTTCGGCACCTTTAAAGTTTTTGGTAAAGAACCCCTCGTGGTCTTTGAGCATCTTTTTCACAAAGGCATTGACATCTTTTTGTTTTTTATACTCTACAGTGGTAATGCATGTTTTCTTATGCAAGCGGAAATACTCATAGTTCAGGTAACTGGCTTTTTCTTCATCTATAATGGCAGTTTGTACATTACGTATCTCTTTTATTCCAAGCCCCTGCAGTTCTGTTGAAATAACCCGGCAAACATCCAGCATATCTTCCGGAGCTTTCATACCCATGGCCACCGTTCTTACCCTTTCAAGCGAGGATTCAATTTCAAGTGCCCGGCTTTTATTTTCCAATTCCACCGTGCGGCGATTCACCGCATCCCGGAGTGCAAGATTTTCTTTCGTTATTCTTTCAAATGCAATGGTTTCCCCTTCCTGTGTTCTTGCATCGGGCATGGAGCCATGCTGCTGAATAATTTTCCATCCTGTTTTTTGCTGCTGCATCAGTGATGACAATCTCACTTTTGAATAAAAAACCCATTCGCCCCTGCTGAGCACATACAAATCCATTAGTTCGTTAATAAGAATAAGATCCTGCAGCGGAACAATGTCTATAATCCTGTTCCTCATCGCTATTTTTCCCGCGACTTCACCCGCCGTTGTTTTAAAAAAATTAACGGCTTCTTTCTTATTATTGAACACTTCGCCTTCCGTAGTGCCCATCATCTTAATATTTCTGTCAAGAAAACGGCTGATTTTCCTGGAATCGCCTTTCATATAACAATCCCAGTATTCTATGTATTCCTTCCGTACTTCTTTCTCCAGCTCTTTGCTCAGTTTCATTAGCTATTAATTAACCGGTATACTAATAATAAAGCATGTCCCGGAACCTTCCATTGTTTCCACCCTCAATGCACCACCATGTGCTTTTACAATATCATAACTCAGCGATAAACCCAATCCTGTTCCTTGTCCCGTAGGCTTGGTGGTAAAAAATGGTTGAAATATTTTATCCACTACTTTTTGAGGAATGCCGTTGCCATTGTCTTTTACCTTTATTTCAACTTTACCATTCATCTTCCCGGTGCTTACATAAACCGTGGGTTCATACCCATCGGGCTGTTGCTTCTTCTTTTCATCCACCACATAAAACGCATTATTAATTAAATTGAGCAGCACTCTTCCCAAATCCTGGGGAATAACGGGTATTTTGCCGATTGTTTCATCAAAATCCGTTTTTATTGTAGCATTGAATGACTTGTCCTTCGCCCGCAATCCGTGATAAGCCAACCTTACATATTCATCGGCTAAAGCATTGATATCAGTTGGCTCTTTTATGCCACTGCTGCTTCGGCTGTGCTGCAACATAGATTTTACAATGGCGTCTGCCCGTTTCCCGTGATGAAGAATTTTCTCTTCATTCGCAATAACATCATTGGCAATAATTTCTGCTGCATCAGTATTCCCCTTTCCCATTTCCTCTTTCATCTCCCCCAGTAATTGCTTATTCACTTCAGAAAAATTATTAACAAAGTTCAACGGGTTTTGAATTTCATGTGCAATACCTGCAGTGAGTTCACCCAATGAGGCCATCTTTTCGGATTGGATGAGCTGAGTTTGAGTAGATCTTAATTGATGCAATGCATTTTCAATTTTTTCATTTCGCTGTCGTAAAGTTTCGTTAGTTTTTTTCCTGTGCTGGTTATTTCTATAGAGCAAAAAAACAATAACTATAAAAACAACTATACCTGATAGAAACAAGTATATTCTTAATTTTTCGCGGGTTTCTATTTTTTCTTTCTCCAGCTTTTCCAACTTTGCCTGCTCATCTACAACAATGTCCTGAAATGCAAGAAGATTTTTTCGCTCCTCCTGACTAAGACTATCCGTTAATGATTTAGCCCATTTTAAATAGAGGGTGGCGCTATCGGCGCTGCCCAGCTGATCAAAATGGGAAGCAAGCAAATCATAGGCATCTCTTTTCCCCACCGGGTCTTTGCGCCTTTCATATATTTTCAAGCCTTCTTTGGCATAATACAAAGCGGAGTCGGTTTTTTTTAAACCCGCATATACGCTACTTAATAAAATATATCCCTGACCCCTGTGCACATAATCATTTGTCTCATTTAAAAGCGCCATGCCCTGTAATATGGTATGGGCAGCTAAATCGAAATTTCCCATCCGCTTATAGGTATCGCCCTGATATAACAGGGTACGCCCCATTTGTGGATCTTTCAAATTTGAAAACACGGATTGGGCCTTTTCAATCAACAGGAGAGCCGAATCGAATTTTCCTGCATTCAT
>DASUMO010000470.1:0-4610 GCA_036277695.1 Chitinophagaceae bacterium | reverse complement strand
TTCCAGGTCTTCCGGGGTATCGATCTCAATCCCCATATAATCCACTATCACCATGCGCAGGGGGATGCCATTCTCCAAATAACGAAGGCATTCAATTTTTTCGGCTGCTTCCAGTGGCGTAATGGGCCAGCTGGTGAAATCCAGCAATGCTTTTTTCCGGAATGCATATACGCCAATATGTTCATAGTAAGTGATGGGTGCCGCGCTGTCTCTTGGGTAAGGAAGTACGGACCGGCTAAAGAAAAGCGAATTCATTTTTTTGTCAACCGCAACTTTCACAAAATTGGGGTCTTCAATATCTTTTTGTTCCGTGATCACTTGCATCAGGGAGGCTACCTGTACTGTAGGATCCTCGAATTGACGAAGCAGGGCGGCGAGCGGCGCGGTTTTTACAAATGGCGTATCTCCCTGAACGTTCACAATAATATCTACTTCCATGCCAATGGCCGCCTCGGCTATCCTGTCGCTTCCGCTTTCATGTGCTTGCTGGCTCATGACTGTTTTTCCACCCGCAGAGAGGATCTCGTTGAAAATAATTTCACTGTCAGTTACCACCACCACATCATCAAATAAACCGGTAGCCCTGGTTGCCTCATAGGTATGCCGGATCACTGTTTTGTTACCCAGTAATTGCATGAGTTTGCCGGGAAAACGGGTAGCAGCATAGCGGGCCGGGATCATGGCAATAACAGAAGGTTTATTTTCTCGCCTCATCAGGTATCAGTGAAAGGTAAAAGGATAATGATTGCAAAACTAAGATTCCGCATTTTATCATCCGCATAAGTTTGTTATCATGAATGCTTAATGCAAAAGGATAGCCGCCCTTAGTGCAGTTCAGGGATCCAGTTTCTGGAAAGGTTTTTTTATCAGCGTGGCAAAGTCCTCGTCTTTTTCATTGGGATAATAGCGGTCCAGACCGTACCGGATATCTTTTGGCTCCAGGGTCATAAAAGTGCCGAGCAATCTGTCCCAGATCGAGAGGATACCTCCGTAATTACTATCAGTATAGGGCTGTTTCCAGTGATGATGCACTTTATGCATATTGGGAGAGACAAAAAAATAACTCGCGGCCTTATCCAACCAGCGGGGCAGGCTGATATTGGCATGGGTTATCTGCGTGGCAATAACCAGCAAGGTTTGAAAGATCATGATGGCATACATGGGAGAACCCGAAAGCACGATCCCCATCATAAAGAAAACACCCCTTAAAACACTCTCAACCGGGTGGTGGCGTAAACCGGTCGTCACATCCACATTGTTATCGGCATGATGCACCACGTGAAAGCGCCAGAGAAAGTTTACTTTATGTTCGATAATATGCACCAGCCAGCCTCCAAAGAAATCCAGTACAAAAAAACTGATCACGATGGTCCAGAATATCGAGGCATTTGCCAAGTAAACAATCCCGAATTGATTTTTATAGCACCAGTCAGATAATAAAACAAAAATGATCGCCAGCCCGGTATGGATCAGCAGGTGCAGGATCGTAAAGGAGAAATTAACCATGGCATGCCGCACCTTGTTCTTCTTATAAGTCATGACCAGCAGGGGGATCGCGCCTTCCAGCATCCAGAGGATCAGCATGCTGCCTACAAGAAAGGCCATCCGCTGTACGGGGTGCTCCTCAAGACTATCAAAATAAGCGATAATTTGATCCCACATGACAAGGCTAATTAGGCCCAAAAGTTACGAAGGAAAACGTAAATGCTGATTCAAGAGTTTGTTAAGCAGTGAATATTAAAACTTATTATTCAAAAGGAAATTCATAACCGCAATCAAAGCAATGATGTACCAGTTCCGGCATTCAATACCCTGTACCTTTAAATAACCCATGGACATTTAGGCAGGGACATAATTTTCATATGACCAGACAGGGATAATTTCCATATTTGAAATTAAAAAAGCGAACCGGGTTGATTCGCTTTTTTTCTATTATTTAAACATATTTATTGGCGAACAAAACGAAGAACTTCGATATCATCCCCCGCTACCAGCCTTAACAAGTAAAGTCCGGCGGGCAAATTATGAACCGGCACTTGTAAACTGGCGCCCGGGGCAGTATTAGAGAAACGTGTTGCCGAGAGCTGTCTTCCGGCTGCATCCAATACCTGTACATCCAGGGTGTTCAGTTTATTTTCATTCAAAAGAAGCGTCAACTGATCCGATACAACGGGGTTGGGGTTAATCGAGATATTTGCCAGTTTGCTATCGTTAAGAATGACTGCCCTTACCGGGGAATAACTGGTTTTTCCATCCAGGTCCGTTTGCTTGAGGCGATAAAAATATCGGGTATTTTTTGCAACTGTATTATCCAGGTATTCATATTCACGATCAGCCACCCCATTACCCAGGCTGTTTACAAATCCGATAGTGGCAAAATCAGCTGCATTATCCTTGCTGCGTTGTATTTCAAATCCCCGGCTGTTTTCTTCGTAAGCAGTTTTCCAATCTAGGTCAACAAATGTTACCCTTGCTGTGGCCGTGAAATGGAGCAACCCAACCGGTAATACCGTATTGAAAGTAATCGTGAAGTTCGCATTGCTGATATCAAAGAAAATATTTCCCACTGCCTGTATCATAAAACGCACCGTGGTATTGGTGGGTATATTGGGAACCGTTACCTGTTGGCTGCCATCATTGGGCGTATTGGCTAATACTGTTGTTGGATAAGTAAGGCCGCCATCTGTTGACATCAGGATATTGACATTGGAAGTATTGATGGGAGCAATATCAGTTGAAGCAACATTCCAGGTCACAGTTTGATTGGTGCCACCCAGCCAATTCTCGGCCCCGTTGGGTGCATTCACGGTAAAGGCGCCCGTTCCACCTTTTACAAAAACAGAAAAAGGCGTTGCCAGGGAACAACCCGGGCTGGCCGCATCGCCACCACCGGTTGCAATGCCACCTCCGCCAACACGGTTATCCCTTACGGTGAGACGGAATTTCATTTCTTTAGTTTGGCTTCCATTGGGATTAGGTAAGGTTTCTCCCTTGAGACCACCCATGGTAGCCGCAGGCGCCGCAGGATAACCGGCCAGTATCACGTTAATGTCCGGGATCATCCGGGTGCCGTTGTTCTTGGGTACCCGGGATTTGAACTTGGGTGCGTCATTCGCATCTCCGCCATCCCAGGCTCCCTGGTTGTCGAGATCCCATTCTTCCCAACAATATGTAAGCGCATCGCCATTTGCATCGGTTGCTGTTCCTGTAAGTACGAAAGGCGTCTGTTCAGGGATCGTCACGCCATTATTGTTCATGGCAGTAATGACAGGGATTGTATTGCCTGTAGCAATCGTTCCGGCGCAACTGCCCCCCGAGGAAAGAAAAAGACTGATCTCATCAAAACTAACAGTATGAAAAAAAGGATCACTGTTGGGTTGGATATTGTCTGAGCCGCAGATGCCGGCATAGGCCATGATCGTGGTCCCGCTTCCCGGCTCATAGGCCGTGGCGCCATTGCGATTTCCGGCGCAACTGCTGGTTATACTATTGAATGTATGATTGGCACCGAACTGGTGGCCCATTTCATGCGCTACATAATCGATATCAAATGCATCCCCGGTAGGACTGGGAGAACCTGTTACCCCGCGGGCCTTACCGGCTGCATTGCAAACAACACCCAGCCCGGCAATACCCCCACCACCCGTGCTAAACACGTGACCAATATCATAATTGGGTGAGCCGATCACTGTGGTAATATTTGTCTGGTTCTCTCCCAGCATTGCTGCTCCATTATTGTTGGTATACGGATCGGTGGTACCATCCAGGTAAACCAACAAATCATTATTGGCTACCAAAAGAAGCCGAACAGAAAGCTCTGATTCGTATACAGCACTTACCCGGTTTACAGAAGTGACGATAGCCGCAAGGGTAACGGCCAGTGAAGGTGGGTTGGGTGCACAAACTGCTACTGCGTATTCGCCGGTACAGGCAAGTGCCAGCCGGTAGGTATACAATTCTGTACCCCGGCAGGGACCAGTGGCTTCGGGTCTTTGTGCTATGACTGTACTGCCGGGTGTTTCGCAGATGAATGGAGCGCCCTGTTTTACATAGTCCCGGGAATAATAACTCATGTAATATTCCGTATTGCCTCTGGTATAGGGATCAACATAAAAGTTTCCGTTGGCAGATAATACCTGTGCATGAAAGCCAAACCAGGGATTGAAATCGAGCCTGGCAGTAGCCAAAGGGTCATCAATACCCTGGGCGGAATAGGTTTTTATTTCCGGGTATTTCGCTGCCAGCCCCGGTTCCATTACCGGCGATTCGGCTATGCGAAAGCGTTGGAACTTACCATCGGGCATGGGTAAGGAAATAATATTATCAGTACCACTACGGGCTGCAACACTGAATTCAGCCGGGGCATAACTCAGTTTGTCCAGCATTGACGGAACTTCCAGTTGACGCAGGGAAAATTTTTCAGGTTTGATAACCTGCAGTTGCCGGGCAGCTTCTACAGTGCTTTCATCTACGGATTTCCAGTTTTGAGCATGGCTCAGGGAGGCTGCCAACAGGCATGGCAGCAGTAATACACGGGATACCAGGATCTTCATAATCGGGATGGGTTTTTATGCTTTAAAGATAAAAAATAAAAACCCCTTTTGCGAAGG
>DASUMO010000469.1:0-2890 GCA_036277695.1 Chitinophagaceae bacterium | reverse complement strand
GAGGGCAGGCTAAAGCCTGCGATAAGAGTATTTATTTTGGCTAAAGCCATTATTTATTGGCCGATTGTCCGCGGGTTAAAACCCGCGGTAACTCTTTTTTTTCAGCTTAGATCGATGGGCGGGCTAAAGCCCGCGATAAGAGTATTTGTTTTGGCTAAAGCCGGGTTTCTTTTATTAGTTGCTATCCACGGGCTAAAGCCCGTGGTAATAATCTCTGCTTGTGGTTAAGATCGAGGGCGGGCTAAAGCCCGCGGTAAGAGTATTTGTTTTGGCTAAAGCCATTATTTATTGGCCGATTGTCCGCGGGTTAAAACCCGCGGTAACTCTTTTTTTCAGCTTAGATCGATGGGCGGGCTAAAACCCGTGGTAATAAACTTTGCCGATGGTCAGCTGGATTGGATTAATGCCCATGGAAAAGTGGGTTAATTACCCCGGGCTTTAGCCCGGGGATTGGGAGATCCTGCAAACCCGGGCTTTAGCCCAACTACAATGCCGATATTATAAGGAAAAAAACTTTCTGATTGATGTTTTTCCCGCTTACCAAAAGAAAAATCCCTTTGAATGCAGTGTGAACCCCAGGGCAGGAAATTTCCCATGAACTAATATTGGCATTCACCAAAAAAATATCAATGCCTTATCTCAGTGTTTGGTTACACCTGGTATGGACTACTAAAAACCGCTTTCCATTTTTGAAGGATGAAATTCGGCCCCTTGTATTTGACCATATCTGCGAAAATGCATTCCGGAAAGAAATTTTTCTCGATTGTGTAAATGGTTACGTTGAACATATCCACTGCCTGGTATCATTGGGTTCACAACAAACCATCAGCAAATTGCTCCAACTGTTAAAAGGAGAGAGTTCGCATTGGATCAATGAACAACAACTTTGTCCACCGAAATTCGACTGGCAGGATGAGTATTATGCCGTTTCAGTCAGCTATTCCCAACTGGCCCGGGTCCGGGCTTATATCCAAAACCAGGAAAAACATCACCAGCGTAAAACATTTCAACAGGAGTATGAAGAACTTATGCACCATTATGGCTTTGGAGAATTAAAGCCGGTTGAGAAAAGAAAAACCAACTAAGATAACCAAATTTTTTGCTGTCCGCGCCAATTAAAATTTATTTATAATTTCTTCCTGTTTGCAAGGAAATCCGCGCCACATTCATTTAGTTTTGCCGATTAACCTTTTTCGAACGACCGGGGATGGATCGACTGCTTCTACCGGTCTTCACCATCAAAATTCCTTAGGTTTGGCATTACCGCACCTTATCAAGTATGTTTATACGCATGGCACCGATGAAGTGATCCGCAGAGGAAAAAAAATTCATGCCATTGGTTTTTGTGAACTGGTTGAATACGATGATCTTTTTGGTTCAGCTGTATTCCGGGTAAAGGATGATCTCTATTCCACATTTTACAAAGTATATATCCAGAAATTCAAAGACCCCAAAGGTCTTTCACTGCGCTGCAGCTGTCCCTATAACCTGGGTGATATCTGCCGGCATGAAGCAGCAGCCCTATTTCAGTTACAGGAAATGCTGGACCGCGGGCACCTGCAGTCCGATGACGTGAAGTATGACCAGCGGCATACCATTGCCAAGATGAAGACCATTGACCTGAAGACCCTGCGGCTGCTGTCCTCTCCTGAAACCATCGCCGAAGCGGAAAAATTTTTACGCACCAATAAGGCTACTATTGAATATGCCGAGAACGAAACGGTAAAAGCTTCTGTCAATCTGAACGGGCAGGAATACAAAGTCATCATCCGCAAAAATGAAGAAAGAAATTTTGATACCAGTTGTGATTATGATGATCCCGATCACCCGCTCTGCCTGCCCAAAATAATTGTGCTGATACAGTTGTTGAATGCCTATGGTGCCAATTACTTCGACAGCATCCGTAACTGGGACAAGGAAAAAAACAAATTGCTGGAAGCCTATGGGTATTCTTTGGAGGACGATCTGAAAGGAAAATTTGAGTTCGCGTATAAAGAGGGCAAACCCTTTTTGCGTGTATTGGATACCAGCATCAAAAGAGTGGCCCCGGCAGCATTGCCGGTCCGTCCCGTGCTGATTCCCCAAAAAGAAAAGGAGGAGGAAGAACCTGAACTGGTGTCGGAAGAACCCCTTAGACCTAGCCAGCGGCTGGGAATCGTTATCAATTTTAATAAACATACCTATCCACGGTTTACCATGGATGTGGTCACCGGTGAACCCAATGATGAGGGTACTGCCTTTACCGGTAAGGTTGAAAAAATAGATATCAGCCGATACGTAGAAACGGATAAGCTATCGGATAACGACAAGGACTTATTATCCATGTTGCGCAAATTGCAGGAAGGAGAGATCAATAAGTATATCAGCCGTAATTCGCCTTTTTCCGGGATATGGGAAAATATAATTCACCAGGAAGAAGATGACCTACCGGAGGAAACCAAGGAATTGATGGCGGAGTACCTGTTTCCAAAACTGAAAAAATTATTTGCAGATAATGCCGGTAATCCCCTGGTTTTCCAGTTGCCGGATAAAAAAGCCTTTAAGACCAATAACCTCGATGACCTGGTCATGGCCGAAGAAGAGGCCCGCCCGCATTTTATTATTAAAAAGAATTCGCATTATATAGTGCATTGCAGGGTGAACCTGGGCAGCATGGAATATGACCTGGGAGATAATGAAAGCCCCAGTCCTCTTTTCTTTCTCTATAACCAGCAGGTTCATCTTTGGAAGAATAACGAAGTCATCCACCTGGTGGAACGTTTTTTACCCAGCGGCAAGATGATTGTACCCGAAGAAGAATGGAACAAAATGCTGAACCAGTTTATCCTGCCACTGGCCAAAGAACATAAAGTGGATTTTGATAATTCCCTGGTCCAGGAGATCAAGGACG
>DASUMO010000468.1:0-8339 GCA_036277695.1 Chitinophagaceae bacterium | reverse complement strand
GAGGCAGCCAATTAAGACTGAATCCTATATAGAGACGTACGTTGTAGAGGAAGATATTCATAATAAAGGCTTTTGACCTGGTATGGAAAGTTTAGATAGTTTAATAGTGCAAAGCAAATAAGAAACCTGGGCTGGGTGGTAAGAGGTCTTCCCTATTTTTAAGTACCTTGGGTCGCATTTTATAAATGAGGTAACATGGAGCTGGTAGAAAGAGATGGATTGTTAGCCACGTTACAGGCAGAATTTCAAAAGATCATTACTGGTGAAGGGCATTGTATATTCCTGAGCGGCGAGGCCGGTATAGGCAAAACCTCGTTGGTAAAAGCTTTTTTAAAAGAGCAAACAAATGATTGTAATATTTACCAGGGAGCTTGTGATTCAATGTATACGCCGCGGCCGCTGGCGCCCTTACACGATATTATGTGGCAAATGAACAGTAAACTATGGCCCAACAGTCATGCCTTTGAAGACCGGTCCAAGTTATTTGCTGACTTTTTTCGTGAGGTTAGCAATCAAAAACAGAGAACCCTGATCATTTTTGAGGATGTTCAATGGGCGGATGAAGCAACACTGGATTTCATTAAGTTTTTTGCAAGACGAATTACACACCTGAGATGCCTCTTTATTCTTACCTACCGCGATAATGAGATTCATATTCAACATTCATTGAGAAACGTTCTGGGCCAGTTAGCCCCGGATACTTTCAGCAGGCTGCAACTTGCGCCGCTATCCAGGCCGGCCGTTGAAAAAATGGCACTTGAAAAAGGATACAGGGGGGAAGATGTTTACACCATTACCGGGGGTAATCCTTTTTATGTAACTGAAATACTTTCCAGTTATAACCAGGGAGTGCCGGATAACATTAAAGATTCTATTTTATCCGCCTATAATCGTACGGAGGAGAGAACCAGGCAGATTTGGGATTTACTCTCTGTAAGCCCGGCAGGCGTGGAGTTAAAATATCTTGCAAAATTTGAACCCTTATATGTTTCTGCAATTGAAAATTGCCTTGAACAAAAAATTCTTTTCCTGGAAAATGGAACCATATTTTTTAAGCACGAATTATTCCGCAGGGCAATCGAGGTGTCCTTATCACCATTGAAGCGGATTGCCTTAAATAAGCGATTCCTGGAGTTGTGCCAGGAGAGTTTTGAAGAGAATCAGGAGATCGAACGGATTATCCACCATGCAAAGAATGCAAATGAATACGGAGTTGTGGCGAAATTTGCCCCGATTGCAGCCCGCCATGCTGCTACCGTTGGCGCTCACACAGAAGCTTCCAAATTGTATTTTACAGCTATTGAGTATTACCAGGGGAATGATAAAGACTTATTAATTCAATTTTACGAGTCGTATGCATATGAATGTTACCTGATTAACCAGGTTAAAGAAGCCATCATTTATTCGGGAAAATTACTTGAACTTTTAAAGGAAGAAAAGGATATAGAAAAAACAGGTAATTGCCTGCGATTTTTGTCCAGGCTCTGGTGGCTTGACGGCAATAGAAAAAAAGCTGAATACTTTGGTGAGCAGGCTATTGAAGTTTTTGGCAACCTGCCGTCCTCCCCGTCCAAGGCAATGGCGTTTAGCAATATGTCCCAGTTGAAGTTGCTATTTGATCAAACGACAGAATGTATAACCTGGGGCGAGAAATCTATTGAGATTGCACGTGAGGTTGGTGATGAAGAAACCCTTTCTCATGCACTGAATAATGTAGGATGCGTACAGATGCTTATTCAGTCGTCGTATCAAAAAGGCTATAAATCCCTTCAGCAAAGCCTGCAAATTGCACTTCGAAACGCTTACCATGACAATGCAGGCCGGGCTTATTGTAACCTGGGTAGTATTGCAATGAGATTGAAAAATTATAGTCTTGCAAATCAGATATTAGAAGAAGGAATCCAGTATTGCGAAGAAAGGGATCTTGACTCCTGGAGATTCTGTATGCTAACGATCAGAGCAAGGCTGAACCTCGAAACAGGCAACTGGAAGGAAGCATATAGTATTGCCGACAAACTTCTCAAAGATGAAAATCAACCAACTACTGTTGTGATAAGTGTACTACCTGTTGTAGCATCGATAAAAATGCGGACGGGTGATACCGATGTACTACCCTTATTAACAGAGACTCTTTCAAAGGCATTTGAAAATATGGAGATGCAACGGATCATTCCTTCGCTGGTGGCTTTGCTGGAATATGAATGGCTAACAGGGAAGACAGTTATCAAAACAGGGGATCTTGAACGCGCTATCGGTATGATGGGACAGTCCATTAATAATATTGAAAACAATGAATTTGCTTTCTGGTTGTTAAAGGCGAGAAAAAAGCATTTGCCACTGGATGATCTTTATGAAGGCTATGATGTTGGCACGGTGAAAAAGGCACAGAAGGCGGCCGTGTTATGGGAGAAGTTGGGATGCCCTTATGTTAAGGCAATGGTTTTATTTGAGGGAGATGATGATGATAAAAGACAGGCTATCAAAATCGTTCATGAACTGGGCGCCACGGCGATATATGAGAAAATGAAAATGCAAATGAGAATGTCCGGTATTAAAAGTATTCCCCGGGGTTTAAGAAAAACAACCCTGTCCAATGCTGCACAGTTAACGATTCGGGAACTGGATGTTTTACAATTGTTGAAAGAAGGACTTCAGAATAAAGAAATAGCCAGCCGGCTCTTTATTTCTGCTAAAACGGTTGATCACCATATTTCCTCCATTCTTTTCAAGCTCGATTCCAACTCCCGTACAAAGGCTGTGAAAGAGGCCATCAGCCGGGAAATCATAAAATAGTAAGGAACGAAAAGAATTCTGGGTTGAGTGGTAAGAGACCTTTCTTTTTTTGAAGTACCTTGCTTCTCATTTTATAATTGTGTCCATGGAACTGATAGAGAGAGAGGGATTGTTTGCCATACTCCGGTCGGAATTTCAAAAAAGCATAACCGGGGAAGGTCGCTGCATATTCCTGGGTGGGGAAGCGGGAATCGGGAAGACATCGTTGGTAAAAGCATTTTGCAAAGAGCAGGGGAAGAACTGTAATATTTACGAGGGGGCATGCGACGCTATGTTTACCCCACGTCCCCTGGCACCTCTCTATGATATCATGTGGCAATTGAACAGTCAATTGTGGCCGAACCAGGCCACTATCGATGACCGGTCCGCTTTATTTTCGGAATTTTTTCAGGAAATCAGCAACCAGCAGAAAATAAGCCTGGTCATATTTGAGGATATCCAATGGGCGGATGAGGCGACACTGGATTTTATTAAATTTTTTGCAAGGCGAATCTCACAATTAAGATGCCTGTTTATCCTCACTTACCGCGATAATGAAATTCATTCCAAACATCCCCTGAGAAATGTGATGGGACAGCTGCCACCGGATTCTTTCAAGCGCTTGCAGCTGGAACCCTTATCCAGGCTGGCGGTTGAAAAATTGGCTTTGGAAAAGGGATATTGCGGTGAGGATGTCTATTCGGTAACAGGCGGCAACCCATTTTATGTGACGGAAATTCTCTCAAGCTATAACCGGGGTATACCGGAAAATATCAGGGATTCAATTTTATCAGCCTATAACAGGACCAAGGAGAAGAGCAGGCAGATTTGGGAATTGCTTTCCGTGAGCCCCAAGGGATTTGAATTAAAATACCTGGAGAAATTTGAACCTGATTATTCGACAGCCCTCGAAAATTGCCTGGAATTAAAAATTCTTCTACTCAAAGAGGGAGTCATGTTTTTTAAACATGAGTTATTCAGACGGGCGATCGAGACTTCATTATCTCCCTTGAAAAGGATTGCACTTAATAAAAGAATCCTGGATTTATTCCGGGAAAGTTTTGAACAGAACCAGGAACTCGAACGAATCATACATCATGCGAAAAATGCCAATGAATACGATACAGTAGCAAAATATGCACCCATTGCCGCCCGGCATGCGGCATTGGTTGGAGCCCATACCGAGGCTTCCAAATTGTATCTGACAGCGATAGAATATTACCAGGGTAATGATAATGATATCTTGATTCAATTATATGAATCGTATGCCTATGAATGTTATCTCACCAACCAGGTAAAGGAAGCGATTATCTATACCGGGAAGGCATTAAATATCTGGAAAGAAGGAAACGACCTGGAAAAGACCGGGAAATGCCTCCGCTTTTTTTCCCGTTTATGGTGGCTGGATGGCAATACGGATAATGCCAGGAAGTTTGCCGATCAGGCTGTTGAGCTATTGGCCGGTCAGCCACCATCTCCCGCCAAGGCCATGGCATTTAGTAATATGTCACAGCTGAATATGGTTTTCGACCAGCCGGAGGAATCCATTAGCTGGGGTGAGAAGGCGATTGCTATTGCCAGGGAAATAGGTGATGAGGAAACTCTTTCGCACGCATTGAATAATGTAGGCTGCATTTACATGAATATTCCCTCCTTCCATGAAAAAGGTGTCGGGCTCTTGCAACAGAGTCTCGATATTGCCCTGAGGAATGAATTTCATGAACATGCGGCAAGAGCCTATTCCAATTTGGCAAGTAATAGCATAGAACTGAAAAAATATGATTTTGCCAGGAGCATGCTGGATGAGGGAATAAAATATTGCGAGGAAAGGAATCTTGATTCATCGAGAGCAATAATGTTATCGTTGAAATCTGTTTTGCTCCTGGAAACTGGGGACTGGAAAACGGCAGGTAACATAGCGGATAGTATACTAAAAAGCGAGAATTATTTGGCAGCTTTTGCCATTCCACTGATTACGGTATCAGCCACAGTTAAAATGCGGACCGGCGATCCGGAAGCAGTACCGTGCTTGCTTGAATCGGCCAGGCAATCATTTGAAACAAAGGAACTGCAGCGAATTATACCATCACTGGGGGCCTTACTGGAATATGAATGGTTAACAGGAAATATCCTGGTTAAACAGGAAGACCTTGAACGGAGCAAGAGTATGATAGAGCAATCTATATATTACGTCGAGAAAAATGAGTTTGCTTTCTGGTTGAGAAAAGCCAGGAATCAAAAGCTCCTGCTCAGGGATATATATGAGGGGTACGATCTGGGCACTGTAAAGAAGGCAAAGCAGGCGGCGGCACTTTGGGAGAAGATTGGTTGTCCCTACATGCAGGCGCATGCATTATTTGAAGGAGATGATGATGACAAAAGACAGGCAATCAAAATCGTTCATGATCTCGGTGTAACAGCAGTATATGAAAAAATGAAATTGGAGATGCGAAAGTCAGGCATTAAGAGTATTCCCCGGGGGTTAAGGAAGACTACCCAGTCCAATACCGCCTATTTAACACTCCGGGAACTGGATGTCCTGCACTTGCTGAAAGATGGTATGCAGAACAAGGAAATCGCCAATCGCCTTTATATTTCGGCTAAAACAGTCGATCATCACATATCGTCCATTCTTTTCAAACTCGATGTGAACTCACGTACAAAGGCAGTAAAAGAAGCCCTTTCCCGGGAAATCATAAAATAGGGAGATTCCAAATATAAATAGGGAAGATTGCTGTAATCAGGAAAAAACAATCCTGTCATATTTGTAGTCATTGTTCATCAAAAAACTATTTGTATGAAAAAATTTGTTGTTGAAAGAAACTTACCAGGGGCGGGTGCCTTAACTCCTGAAGAGCTGCAATCTTTGTCCCAGGCTTCTTGTGAGACCATTTACAAACTCGGCCGGCCCTATCATTGGGTACAATCTTACATTACAGATGATAAGATTTATTGTATTCATATTGCCGAAAATGAAGAAGTGATAAAAGAACATGCCAGGCTGGGTAAATTCCCCATCAATACTATTTCCGAAGTGAAGACAATTATTGATCCCCTTACAGCAAACACCTTACCCTAGCTCGAATGCAGCAGGTGTGGGGACGTTGAAGGAGAATGCCGAAAATCCTTACCAAGAGTAGGCAATACATTTATTAATAAAATATGAAAATATTAAATAGGAAACTTATAACCGGTATATCAGCCATGGCCTTTTTTTCGTTCATGCTTCTCAGTTGCAAAAAAGAGCGGACTGTTCCTGCTGCGGCTGAAATAGATGTTATAGATGCATTCACATCTTCCGCCAGGTTCACAGGAGAAATACCTGAAAAACTACAGGTTCCTGAAGGAAATAAACTGGTAGGAGAAACCTTTGCAAGAGGGGTGCAGATCTACCAGGTTCAGCGTAGTGCTGCAAACCCGAATGTATTTTCCTGGGTAAATACGGCTCCGCTGGCCACTTTATACAAAAAGCAGGACTTTACACAGCAAGTGGCTCTCCATTTCGCCGGTCCCAGTTGGGAATTCACGAAAGGTCACGGTAAAGGCGAGACAGTAGTAGCGAAGAGGTTGCAGGGTGTTACCGAAGATTCGACAGCAATTCAATGGTTGTTGCTACAGGCGGTCGATTCCCTCAGCAGCCCCAATAATAAGATCACCTTTGTTCAGCGTTTGTTTACTGCAGGAGGATTGGCGCCCTCTAGCCCGGCTGATGAACAGCACCTGGGGCAATTGGACAGCATACCTTATACTGCCCGCTATTTATTTTATGAGGCGAGGCACTAATTAAAACCCGTAAAAAACCTGTTCGAACGGTTAGTAGGGAGAATGGTATCATACCTCCGGCTACATCTGTTTTGTTAGCGGGACAGGTTGCCCGGCGCGGGGTTGGTAGAATTATTCTTCTCAACCTAACTAAGCCTTTTTCATAGAGCAATTAAACTAAACCCGGTGTTTCTACATTGGGTTTTTTCCAATGAAATCCATTCCATCTTCTATTTTCTTTCACTTACTGTTCTCCCGGGTGTATACTACGAGATTCGTTTTTCAGCATTATGATGCGATCATGCTACCCGATCGGGCCCTGTTTGTCGGGATCATGAATTATTTCCGGTCAAAATGCAGGTGATTCCTATTTTGAAAATGAAAAGGTGCAAGATACTAACCCCGGCTCTGCATTTGCCGGTATTGCATTTCCGCATCGATAACACCCTGATACCGGCTGCCTGGTGTCCTGATAAAAAATAGGAGTCTGATTTTTCCAATATAGGGAAGATCTCTTAAACTTCTGCAGTAATGAGCTCGTTGTTTTGTATAGGAATATTTCTTTATCCATTTTAACCAAAACAATTACAATGAAAATTTTTCTTCTTTTTTCAACCTTATCAGCAGCCTGTATTATCGCGTCCTGTGATTCAACAGGAGGAAAAAAGCCGGCTAAAGTGCCTGGAAATGAATCAGCGTCAATACAGCAAAAAAGCCAGGTAAAAAGTCTTTTTATAGATGTGCATCATTTGGGAACGGGAAAGGTCAACTATGAAGAAGTTGCAGCGGCTCACGACAAGGATTTAAGTGTCCAGCAAAAGTATGATGTAAGCTTTCTCAAGTATTGGGTTGACGAGGCCAAGGGAGATGTGTATTGTCTTTCATCCTCGCCTGATTCAGGTTCTGTCCGTAAAACCCATGGAGAGGCACATGGCCTCCTGCCATCCAGAATTTTCCCGGTGCAGGAGGGGACAGAAGCAGAAGCGAACAGTAAAGACAGTTATTTTCTTGATGTTCATGAATTGGGTCCGGGGAAGGTGAGTGTACAGGATGTAGCCGGGGCCCATCAAAAAGACCTGGATGTTCAGGGCAAGCACGGGGTCAATTTTATCAACTACTGGTTCAATGAAAAAGAAGGATCTGTAATTTGTTTATCCCAGGCACCCGATTCCACTGCTGTTATCAAAACACATACCGAAGCACACGGGCTGGTTCCGGTTTCTGTGACAAAAGTCTTGCAGGGCCAGTAACAACTAATCAATTATAAATCAAAAAAGAAAGTAAAAAATGGAAAAGTTAGTCATCACAGCCAGGAACAGAGAAAATTTAGATGATCCCGAATCAAAATCAATAACTGGTTTTACCTATAGATCATGGCAGGTTATCTTGTTTACAGTCCTTTTTGTTTTATTAATTACGGGGTGTACAAAGCAGGATTCAACCGGATCCTTTGGAGAAGGCGCAACCGCTTCCACTGCCAGGGCGGCTACATTTCCCAATAGACAGGAGAATATTTCCGCTCAAACAATATGGGAATTGCAGCAGGCCCGGGCAGCAACCGCCAGGTATCAGGACATCAAAAATGCATTCAAGGATGAGTATGAAGATTTGAATTTACCCTTACCCAATATGGGCCATCATTTCATGAAGAGAGGCCTGGTGGATGCTGAATTTGATATCAGGAAACCGGAGCTGCTCGTATATAACAAGATGGAGGACGGGGAATTTGAATTGGTGGCTGTTGAATATGCTGTTCCCATTCCTATGGCTCCTGCGGATGGGCCGGCCGGATTCACGGGCGATAG
>DASUMO010000467.1:0-9694 GCA_036277695.1 Chitinophagaceae bacterium | reverse complement strand
GGGTGGAAGTGGATATGGGTGGCCTCGGCAATCGTCCCAGTTTTGATAATCAACTTCAGATTGATTCAGTCAGAACTAAATTTCTTCAAACAGCGGATGAACTGGGAATAGAAATATTTTCTTTAGCCATGACTGGTTATTATGCCCAGTCTTTTTGTTCACGCGAAGAGTACAAACGCTCCATCGCCGACTGTATCAGCACAATGAAGAAAATGAACATAAAGACTGCTTTTCTACCCCTGGGTGTGCAATGTGATCTCAAAAAAAATCCCGGGTTACGCGATTCCGTTGTAGCCCGGTTAAAAGTTGCGGGAAAGATGGCGGAGAATGCAGGGGTGGTAATTGCGATAGAAACCGCGCTTTCTGCATCCGAAGAAGTTGAGTTACTCAAACAGGTTGGTTCACCTGCCATCAGGATCTATTTTAATTTCTCCAACCCGCTTAAAGAAAACAGGAATTTGATCAGCGAACTGAAAATTTTGGGGAAAGACCGTATCGCCATGATCCATGCGACAAATAAGGACAGTGTTTGGCTGGAGCATGATCCGCAGATTGATATGCTGCAGGTGAAACAAACCCTGGATGAAATGGGTTGGAGCGGCTGGCTGGTGATTGAGCGGAGCCGCGATGCAAGGAAACCTTCTGACGTGAAGGGAAATTTTGGCGCCAATACGGCTTATCTTAAGAAAATATTCCAGGGTAAGTGAACAGAGATGGGATTTTACAAGTCTTATTCTGATTAATGAACGGAATCGCAGATAGTAAAATCCTCCATCATTATACTCATCAGTACCATTTTTCAGGGCCCGGGTCCTTCCTACATTTATTATTCTAATGGCCTGATATTTAATGTTATTTCCGGGCCCAATCAATTGGGGACATGAAACGATTGCCAATTTGCCTGTTTAGCTTTTTATTACTGGTTGCTGCCAGCAGCCAGGCCCTGGATATCTATGTTTCTCCCTATGGCAATGATTCTAATGAAGGTTCTGTTTCGAAACCCCTGGCCACCCTTTCCATGGCTTTGAGAAAGGCCCGTGAACACCGGCGCCTGCATACTCCTGATTTAACAGAAGAAATCCATATCATATTAAAAGGGGGTTTGTATAAACTGCAGGAACCCGTTTTTATCCGTCCAGAAGATGCCGGTACAACAATTTCTCCCACGATAATCGAATCCGCAACGGGTGAGCAAGCCATTTTGAGCGGGGGCCTCGGGATCAGTAACTGGAAAAAACTGGGGATACCCGTCCAGGAACTCCCGGCAGTGGCAAGGGATAAAGTTTGGGTGGCCGATCTTCCTCTTGTCAATGGGCGCCTATTTGATTTCCGCCAGTTATGGGTAAATGATAGAAAAGCCACTCGCGCAAAATCTCCGAATGGAAATAAGATGGATCGAATCCTTGGCTGGAATAAAGAGGATGGCAGTTGTCTTATCCCTGCACCACCTATACGCCAATCAGCGCAGGCTCCAGGTCTTGAATTATTTATCCATCAATGGTGGGCTATCGCCAACCTGCGGGTGAAAAAAATGGAAACGAAAGGTGATCAAACCCGGTTGAGTTTCCATGAACCCGAAGGCCGTATTCAAAAAGAACATCCCTGGCCTGCGCCCTGGATCTCTGAAGAAACAGGCAATTCCGCTTATTATTTAACCAATGCCATCCAGTTCCTGGACGAAGCTGGTGAATGGTACCTGGACATTGCGAAACGTAAACTTTACTATTGGCCAAGGCCTGATGAGAATTTATTGACAGCAACTGTTTTCGCTCCTTACCTGGAAACCCTGGTAAAAATGGAGGGTACTATTGATAAACCCGTTTCGCATATCTATTTTAAAGGCATTTCATTCCGTCATAGCGGTTGGCTTCGGCCTTCCCAACTGGGACATGTTCCTCACCAGGCTGGCATGTATATGTTGGATGCTTATAAATTGAAACCGGCGGGCACGATTCATAAATCATCACTGGATAACCAGGCCTGGGTGGGCAGACCAGCGGCCGCCGTGTCGGTTTCATTTACCGATTCTGCCGGCTTTGAAAATTGCCGGTTTCAGCAACTTGCCTCTACTGCCCTGGATTATGGAAAAGGGGTGCATCATGTAATTGCCAGGGGCAACCTGTTTAAAGATATCGGCGGTACGGCGGTAATTCTGGGTCATTTTGCCGACGAATCCCAGGAGATCCACCTGCCTTATAATCCCAAAGATGAAAGAGAAATCAGCAGTCATATCGAAATCAGCAATAATCTTATCAGCAATGCAACAAATGAAGACTGGAGCTGTGTGGGTATAGCCGCCGGATATGTTCGGCAGGCATCCATTGTGCACAATGAACTCGAAGACCTTTCCTATTCCGCTATTAGCCTGGGTTGGGGCTGGAGTCCTGCACCCAATGTGATGCGGAATAATTTGATTGCTGCCAATAAGATCCATCATTATGGTAAACACAATTATGATTGTGCGGGAATCTATACGCTAAGTGCCCAACCGGGAACGATCATTAGGGGGAATTATATCGACAGTATTTACAAGGCTCCTTATGCCCACCTGCCTTCTCATTGGTTTTATATTTATACGGATGAAGGCTCTTCATTCATCCAGGTAAAGGATAACTGGAGCCCTTCGGCCAAATTTTTGCAAAACGCGAACGGACCGGGAAATGAATGGATCAATAACGGGCCGCAGGTGGAATACGCGGTAATCAGCAAAGCTGGTCTTCAACAAGAATATTTCTCACTCTTAAGCGAAAAATCTGCCACCCTTGGCGCATTAGCGATTAACAGGGAGCATGCGGAATTGATTGAACTGGTTACAAAACCCGGAGAAAAACTCGACCTGGATAAACTCAGGAATATCCTTTCCCAGAATAATATGGACAGCAATGCCATTTTCCAATGGCAGGATCATTATGTGATCTATGACAACGTGCAGGATATCGCAGTGATGCAGGGCCGCCTGCAAAATAATTTCCCCCAAGCCAGGGTGAAAGTTTACCACGACCTGTTTTATGAATTTAACCGAAGTCTTTGTGCTGACAAAAAGCAAGCTGACGCCTGGGAGCATTTTATTCTTACCGCAAACCTTGTCGAAAATAAAAAGTTGCAATTGGAGTACCTGGATCATCACGCAAGCCAATTGGAAAAATGGCCGGAAGTCAGCGGGGGATTTTGTAAGGCAGGCTTTCAGCAACTTCAACTATTCCGCAATGGACGTCAACTGATGCTGGTGATCAGTATTCCGAAAGGTGAAAGCCTGGAAGAGCTGAACCCGAAAACAACAGCCAATAATCCGCGAATGGATGAATGGAACCAGCTGATGAAAAAATACCAGCAGGGGATCGAGGGCACCAAGCCGGGTGAAACCTGGGTTTTCCTGCAAAAACAAAACAGTTTAAATAACAGGTAAGCATGTCAACAACATTAACCATCGGTATATTGGGATTAGGGGAAGGACGCAGCACCATCTCGGCCGCCCTTCAAAGTCCAAAGATCCGGTTAAAGAATATCTGTGACAGGAACGAAGAACTTTGCCAGGCCCGGTGCCGGGAATTCCAATTGGAAGGATATACCACCCGCTATGAAGACCTCCTCAATGATCCCGGCATTGATGCCATCGCTGTTTATACTCCCGATCATCTTCACGCGGAACATGTCAGGCAGGCCCTATTGCATAATAAGCATGTGGTTTGTACGAAACCTTTTATTGATGATTTAAGTAAGGCAAAGGATTTGATCGAGCTGCAACGACAAAGCGGGAAAAAAGTTTTTGTGGGGCAGAGCTCCCGTTTTTTTGAACCGATGAAAAGGCAAAGAAAGGATTATGAGGAAGGGCTGATTGGCGACCTGATCACCATCGAAGCCTATTATCATGCCGATCATCGCTGGTTCCTGGAAAAGCCCTGGAGCCTGCAATCTTCTTTTAAATGGCTATATGGCGGGTTAAGTCACCCGGTAGATTTTATACGCTGGTATTTGCCCAATATAGAAGAAGTGATGGGCTACGGTATGCTGAGCAGCAATGGAGAAAAAGGCGGGCTGAAGAATCACGATACCATGCATTTTATTTTCAAATCCACCGATGGGAGGGTCGCCCGCGTAAGCGGGTGTTACACAGGCCCGGTTCAACCAGTAACCCGCGACAGTGAAATGAGTTGTATACTCCGTGGCACGGAAGGTTGCAGCCAGGGTGATTATATGGATTTGCGTTATGCCATCACTGATAAACAGGGTGAGGAACGCATCATCACCTGGGAACATCAACTCAAACATTATTTCCGCTTTGAAGGCAAAAGCCATCATGCAGGTGAATACCAGAATTACCTGGAGTATTTTGCGGATTCGGTAGCAAACGGGTTTACTGCTTATCCCGACCTGTTAGAGGGAATTGGCACGATCGCATTATTACAGGCAATGGACAGGAGTCTCCAATCGGGCTTACCCGTTAAAGTCAGGGATATTTACCAGGAATTCGGGCTATCTGATTTACTGTTCAAACAAACTTCATCCATTAGCGCATGAACAGTATCATTTCCAAACTTCAATCCATCGATTACCTGATAGTAGCCCTGTACCTGCTGGTATTGCTCTATATCGGGTACCGGGCGAGTTTTGGAAAAAAGAGAAAGGAAAATGAAACCCTGTTCCTGGCGGGAAAATCACTGAACTGGTACAGTATCGGTTTTAATATGTGGGGCACCAATGTAGGTCCTTCCATGTTACTTGCCTTTGCCAGCATTGGCTATAGCACCGGCATCGTAGCCGGTAATTTTGAATGGTATGCTTTTGTTTTTCTTTTACTGCTGGCCATGGTCTTTGCTCCCCGTTACCTGGCCAGCAAAGTAACCACCATGCCCGAGTTCATGGGTCAGCGTTATGGTGATGGAACAAGGAATATCCTGGCCTGGTATGCGCTTATCAAGATCCTGATCTCCTGGTTATCGTTGGGATTATTCGCCGGGGGATTCCTGGTCAGGCAGATCCTGGGCATCCCGATGTGGCAATCGGTGATTGTTTTGGTATTGTTTGCCGGGCTATTTGCGTTTGCGGGAGGATTAAAGGCTATTGCCCGGGTGAATGTATTCCAGATGATATTGCTCATCGTGGTTTCAATGATGCTGTCTATCATCGGCGTTCACAAAGTGGGAGGGATTACTGAATTATTTAACAATGCCCCGCCGGAATACTGGAACCTGGTTCATCCTGCCAATGATAAAAATTATCCCTGGCCTGCTATCCTGTTGGGTTATCCTGTTTCGGCGGTTGCATTTTTTTGTACAGACCAGGCCATGGTTCAATCGGTACTGGGAGCCCGTAACCTCGAGCAGGGGCAATTGGGCGTAAGTTTTATCGGGTGGTTAAAAATATTATCGCTTCCCTTATTTATCGTACCCGGCATTGTTTGCTTTGAATTATTCCCCAACCTTGCCGATCCCAATGAAGCCTATATGACCCTGGTCACTAATTTGTTTCCCGCGGGATTGAACGGCCTGGTCATTGTGGTGCTGATCGCTGTATTGGTAGGTACAATCGGTTCCTCCCTGAATGCATTGAGCACGGTTTTTACCACGGATCTCTATGTAAAAAAAATCAACCCCTCGGCCAGCAACAGGCAGATCATTAAAATCGGCCGCATAACAGTCCTGGCTGGTTGTGTTTTTGCAGTGATGATGGCTATTGCCATTGACAGTATTAAAGGACTTAACCTCTTTGATGTGTTCCAGGCAGTGCTGGGTTTTATAGCACCACCCTTATCCGTGGTCTTCCTGCTGGCAGTATTTTGGAAACGAACCAGCAAAAAAGCCGTCAATTTTATTTTATCGGGAGGTTCCGCCATCAGCCTGGGCATTGGAGTGATCTATCTATGGGTTTTCCCGGCAAGGGAATATGCATTTTGGCCGCATTATCTCCTGCTCTCTTTTTACATTTTTGCCTTATTGTTTGTAATCGCTGTTTTGGTTTCGTTGTTAGATAAGAATTCCGTGAGGCCAGCGCCCATTGATAAAAAACAATTACCTCCTACCAGCAAAAGGGTATGGGGGGTGTGGATAGCCCTGATCATTGTGATGATCAGCTTGTATATAATATTTAATGGCTTTTAATGAGTAAGCAAATGAAAAATAATAAAGCGGTTCTCGTCCTCTTGATCTTCATCTTCCTGGGGCAGGCCAGTTACACGCAGGAGTTTCCGGCTAATAAAGACCGTGTAATGCAGGCTACCTGGATCTGGTATCCCGGTGATTTTGAGATATGGCTGAGCAATAACATGCAGAACAGGCGTACCGACCGCGAAACTTTCTTTCCTGTATTCTGGAAGATCGACAGTCATTACCCCCTGGTTGATTTTCATAAGGAATTTCAGCTGCCAGAGGCTGAGGAAGTAGTAATTTATGTGGAGGGAAAATACAATGTAAAATTGGATGGCCAGCCCTTTGAAGGTACACCGGTAAAGATCCGGGTACCTGCGGGTAAGCATAAGATCAATATAAAAGTATTTAACCAGGCCAGCCCGCCTGCTATTTATGTAAAGGGCAAAACCATTTTATCTGATAATACCTGGTTGGTCACTTTCGAGGATAAGGAATGGATTGATGAAACCGGGAAGACCTCCGATATTTCAGCCACCAAGTGGCTAAAGGCCGGCGCCTGGAATTTCAATGAACCTGCAACCCTTCCTTCCCGATTTCGGCTGCCGGTCCAACCCATGTCTGTTGCCAGGGTTGAAAAAAATAACCAGTCCCAGCTCTATGATTTCGGCAAGGAAACATTTGGATTTATCAAACTACATGGCATAAAAGGAAAAGGAAAGATCAATCTTTTTTATGGGGAATCAAAAGAGGAAGCGCTTTCTGAAAAGGGTGCTGTAACGATGGACCGGCTTGAAATAAACGAATCAGTAAAGAAGGATTCGGTGATGGAGTTATCCAAAGCTTTCCGTTATGTGAACCTGCAGCAGGATCATTCGGTCAGTATAGATTCCGTTTCGATGTTATATGAATATGCCGATGTAAAGGAGACTGGTTATTTCAACTGTTCCGATGAGCTGATCAACCAGATCTACGACGTATCAAAATATACATTCCGGCTCAATACCCGGGAGTTTTTTATTGATGGCATCAAACGGGACCGCTGGGTATGGAGCGGTGATGCATACCAGAGTTATCTCATGAATTATTATCTCTATTTTGACCAGGAAACTGTAACCAGGACCATACTTGCCCTGCGCGGCAAAGATCCAGTTACCGGTCATATTAATACCATCATGGATTATACCTTCTACTGGTTTATCGGGATCTATGATTATTATTTGTTCACGGGCGATGAAGACTTCATCCACCAGTTTTACCCCCGCATGCAAACCCTGATGGAATATGTACTCGGCCGGCGAAACAAGAATGGTTTGCTGGAAGGATTGCCTGGTGACTGGATCTTTATAGATTGGGCGGCAGGTTTAAGTAAAAAGGGTGAAGTGAGCTTCGAGCAATTATTATTTGCCCGGAGTCTTGAAACCATGGGCATCTGCGCCTCACTGGTAAAGGATAAAGCCAATGCCGGTCGTTACCGGCAACTGGCCAATGATTTGCGAAAAAAACTTTTTTCGATTTATTGGAATGAACAGAAAAAAGCGCTGGTGCACAGCAGGGTGGAAGGCCGCCAAACCGATAATGTAACCCGTTATGCCAACATGTTCGCCATATTCTTCGATTATTTTTCGCCACAGCAAAAACAACTGGTCAAACAATCGGTATTGCTGAATGATAAGATCCAGAAGATCACAACGCCTTATATGCGATTTTACGAGCTGGAAGCGCTTTGTGCCATGGGCGAGCAAAACTTTGTGTTGAAGGAAATGAAAGATTATTGGGGTGGCATGCTTAAGTTGGGCGCCACCTCATTTTGGGAAGAATATAATCCCGCAAAACAGGGCGCCGAGCATTATGCAATGTATGGACGCGAGTTTGGAAAAAGTTTATGTCATGCCTGGGGTGCCAGTCCAATTTATTTGCTCGGAAAATATTACCTGGGTGTAAAACCATTGACTGCCGGGTATGCCACATACCTGGTAGAACCCCAATTAGGTGGATTGGACTGGATGGAGGGCAAAGTGCCCACCCCAAGGGGCGCCATCCTGGTGAATTGTAACCGGCAAACCATTTCCGTAACCGGGGCTGGCGGGCAGGGCCTTCTACGCTTCAAAAGTGCCAGGCCACCAGTTGCGAAAGACGGAAGCAGAATTGAATCAAAGGGTGCCAGTACATACGAGTTACTTGTTCCATCCTATAAAACAGTGAACATCGAATACGAGGCGATAAAATAATTATCATGAAAAAGGGTATCGTTCTATTATTTTTTATAGTAAATATTTTCCCGGTGAGGTCACAGGAAAATGCGTTAGTGAATACGGTTTCCAGTAAATGGGCCCGCTTGCAGGGGATTGATATGGATGATGTGAAATGGACGCAGGGATTCTGGGCCGAACGATTCGCGGTTTGCCGGGATTCGATGGTGCCGCGTTTATGGGAAACCTATACCAGCAAAAATTTTTGTTATTCCTTTCAAAATTTCCGTGTAGCTGCCGGCCTCGATTCAGGGAGGTTCAGGGGTCCTTCTTTCCATGACGGGGATTTTTATAAAACCCTGGAGGCCGTGGCTGCAATGTATGCCATTACTAAGGACAAGAAACTGGATGCGATCATGGATGAGGCCATCGCTGTTATAGCCAGGGCCCAACAGCCCAATGGATATATTTATACAAAGAATATTATTGAGCAACGCAATACAGGCGAGAACAAAATGTTCGATGATAAGCTCAGCTTTGAAGCCTATAATTTTGGTCACCTGATGACGGCTGCCGCTGTTCATTTCAGGGCAACGGGTAAGACTAATTTGTTGTCGGTTGCTAAAAAAGCCGCCGATTTCCTGATTGGATTTTATGCCACTGCTACACCGGAATTGGCCAGGAACGCGATTTGTCCTTCCCATTATATGGGTTTGGTAGAATTGTACAGGACAACCCGCGAAAATAAATACCTCGAGCTGATTAAACACCTCATGGATATCCGTGGCACGGTGGAAGGAACCGATGATAACAGTGACAGGGCTCCTTTCCGTGAAATGAAAAAAATTGTGGGGCATGCCGTTCGCGCCAATTACCTGATGGCAGGAGCCGCGGATCTCTATGCAGAAACGGGTGATGCAAGTTTGCTCCATACCCTGGAGCGTTTATGGGAGAATGTTATTCATACTAAAATGTATGTAACGGGCGCCTGCGGTGCGCTCTATGATGGAGTCTCTGTGGATGGAACCTCTTATAAACCCGATACCGTTCAGAAAGTTCACCAGGCCTATGGCAGGGATTACCAGCTTCCCAACTTTAGTGCACACAATGAAACCTGTGCCAATATCGGCAATGTTTTATGGAACTGGCGAATGTTCCTGCTATCAGGCGATGTGAAATACGCCGATATCGTTGAACTGGCTTTATACAACAGCGTGCTTAGTGGGGTAAGCCTGGAAGGCACCAAATTCTTTTATACTAATCCCCTTGCAGCTGCTTCCAGCTATCCTTATCATTTGCGCTGGGAAGGCGGCAGGATTCCCTATATCAGTAAATCCAATTGCTGCCCACCCAACACGGTGAGAACTGTTGCAGAAGTTGGAAGTTATATGTATAGCCTGTCTGGCGATGGATTATATT
>DASUMO010000466.1:0-8284 GCA_036277695.1 Chitinophagaceae bacterium | reverse complement strand
AAATGAGATGGTTAAAAGACACCTGGGATTGTGCCTGCAGGCTCAGAAAAGAAAACATCCCCGTGGTAGCTGTAACCGCCTGGGCGCTTTTGGGCGCTTATGACTGGAACAGTTTATTGATTTGCTCAAACAATCATTATGAGCCGGGCGTTTTCGATATCCGGAGTGAAAAGCCAAGGCCCACGGCCCTGGCCAAACAACTTCGAACCCTTGCTACCGCAGGTCAATTTCAGCACCCGGTGCTGAACGAAAAGGGCTGGTGGCATAAGAACATTTCTTCTCCTTTTATAATTAACAGGGAAAAAATTCCTTTATTGATTACAGGTTGCCATGGTACTTTAGGCAAGGCCTTCCGGAAAATCTGTGAACGACGTGCCATTCCTTATATCGCATTGTCCCGTCAACAAATGGATATTTCGAAACCCAGTCAAATCCACCAAGCCATTGAACTTTATAAACCCTGGGGCATCATCAATACAGCGGGATATGTAAGGGTTGATGATGCGGAAACTCATTCGGATGAATGTTTCCAGTCCAATGCCTATGGCCCCGGCACACTGGCAACGCTCTGTTCCGAAACAGGGATCCGGTTGATGACTTTTTCCACTGACCTGGTTTTTGATGGAAAGAAACAGGCGCCTTACCATGAGACGGATGATGTAAATCCCCTGAATATTTATGGAAGCAGTAAGGCCCGTGGTGAAGAACTTATTGTGCAAGCCGATGGATCGGCGCTGATTATCCGTACTTCTGCATTTTTTGGTCCCTGGGACCGTTATAATTTTGTCTTTCACGTTTTAGAAACGTTGAAGCAGGGCCTGCCCCTGCATGTGGCAGACGATGTGATGATTTCCCCGACTTATGTGCCCGACCTGGCGGATGCTGCGCTGGACCTTTTTATTGATGAAGAGAAAGGGATCTGGCATTTGTCGAACCAGGGCATGCTGACATGGAATGAGTTTGCTCTTCATATTGCCGATCGGGGTGGTTACAGGAATTGCTCAATTATGGCCCGCCCATTGCAGGAAATGGCCTTAAAAGCCAGGCGGCCTTTATATAGCGTGTTGGAAAGTAATAAAGGAGTAAAACTTCCGCTGCTCGAAAATGCCCTGCAGCGGTACTTTGAAGATCAATACCAGTAAAATCATTTTCATGGCAGGAAATAAATTCATGTTTTCGACCGGCATTGAGAACAGCTATCCCACCATTATTTTACCCGACGGCCAGGTGAAAAGGGTTGACGAAATGGAAAAAACCTTTCACTATGAATACTGGGAGAAAGATTTTGCTATAGTACGGGAACTGGGACTGGAATTCCTTCGCTACGGCCCACCCTATTATAAAACCCATCTTGCACCCGGTCAGTATGACTGGGATTTTTCGGACACTACTTTTGCCAAATTGCGTGAATTACATATTACCCCGATCGTGGACCTTTTACATTTCGGCGTACCGGATTGGATGGGTAATTTTCAAAACCCGGACTTTCCTCATTATTTCGCTGAATTCGCAGGAGCATTTGCCAGACGCTTCCCTGAATTACAGTTATATACACCAATCAATGAAATTTTTATTACGGCCATGTTCTCAGCTCAGTATGGCTGGTGGAATGAATGCCTGCGATCCGACAAAGCATTCGTCACTGCGTTGAAACATCTTTGCCGGGCGAACGTGATGGCTATGCATGAAATCCTGAAGGTGCAACCAGAGGCGACTTTTATCCAAAGTGAGTCTTCCGAATATTTTCATGCCATGGATCCAGCTGCCGTACCCAGGGCCCGCTTCCTGAATCAAAAAAGATTTCTTTCCCTTGATCTTACCTATGGTTATCCTCTCAATGTTGCCATGTATGAATATTTGTTGAACAATGGAATGACCCGGGAAGAATATACCTGGTTTGTCCAGAACCAGGTCAAGGCCCGTTGTATTATGGGAAATGATTATTATGTCACGAATGAACACCTGGTCTTCCCCGATGGCCACACGCAGGCTGCCGGCGAAATATTTGGCTACTATGTAATAACCAGCCAGTATTACAGGCGTTACAAATTACCCATCATGCATACAGAAACCAATATCAAAATGCCGGCCTCCAAGGAATGGCTATTAAAACAATGGGCCAATGTACACCGCCTTAAACACGATGGCATTCCCATTATCGGCTTTACCTGGTATAGTTTGCAACACCAGGTTGATTGGGATTCGGCTCTCCGGCATGATGCAGGGGTTGTGAATGAATTAGGATTGGTTGACCTGCAAAGAAATATAATGCCGGTGGGAATGGCTTATAAACAACTGATTGAACACTGGAAGGATATCCTGAACGAAGAAAGCTATGGATTGGTATTCGATAATTGGTAAACAAGGCAGGCTAACTTATTTTAGCCTAAGGAAAAACAAACAAAGGATTGAAAAGGCTACCGGGTAAAAATCACGTCTTCTTTAATAATATTGGCCGTGAATTGCGAAAACAGGTCCGAAGCATCTAATTTTTTATCCTTGGTTTTCGGAGTTACGGGTTTTTCTTCAGCAGGAGTTTCTGTAAAAGCTGCAATGCCGCTGGTCCGGGTATATTTCAACACAGAATTGAGTTTATTTTTCCTGCCCATAATTGTTTTTTTGATGTTTTTACTTTTCATGCCGCTGAATTTTAAGCAATTTTTATGCCCGCTTCCGTTTGTAATAAAAATCGAATCCGGGAGAAGGCAAACAAATGGTAAACACATGGAATGCACATCTCATGTGATTACAAAATCACCTGCTACATACGGATAATCAGCTTTCTTCCTGGGGTAATTTGAATAAATACAATTAATCCTTACTTCTTCTGCAGATCCTGATGTGGATAATTCACAGCTCCTTTGCGAATATACCGAATTCCCCTCACCGGGAAAATTATTCCACGCTGCAGGAGGAAGATATTTTATTCTAGAACCGCATCAATTGAGTACAGCTTCTGATTTTTGAAGCTGTCTTAAAAAACTTAAACTCTTCTTTACCTCTTCTGTGCAGGTTACGATAAACGCATTTTCAGGAGCTTTTTCAATCACCCATTTCAGTGCTTCGGACTCATCCGAAATAATTTTGACTGGCAGATGACAATTCATGTTCTGTATTCCTTCGAGTAACAATGCAGTAATGTTTTCCTTCGTTCGGCCGCGCAGGTCTTTATCATGGCGAATGATAATCTCATCAAACATACGCGCCGCATAGGCCCCAATCCTGGTTATATCTTCATCACGCCTGTCTCCGGGAGAGGTAATGATCCCAATCTTGACGGACGCACTTGTTTTTTCCATGAATTTCTCCAGGTGGCGGAAACCGTCACAATTATGTGCATAATCTACCATAACCGAAATATTCCCGATGGAAAAAATATTGAACCGGCCCGGTGTTAATTCAGGAGACGGGCGGAAACTGCTCAGCCCCTCTTTTATTAGTGAAATCGGTATTGCATGTACTTTCGCAGCCAATATGGCTCCCAGTATATTTTGCACCATGCACTCAGCACGGCCCTGCAGCGTTAAAGGCACTTCTTTTACCCTGGCTATAGGCTGCCTTGAATTACCATGATAAACTATAAAATGGTCTTTTTCAATAATTGCTGCCAGCCCGCCGCTTTCACAATGTCTTCGCACCCGTTCATTATTCTCCTGCAGACTGAATAAGGCCATATTACAATCCAGTTCTCTTCTCATATTGTAAACGTGATCATCATCGGCATTCAATATAGTCCATCCATCATCCGCCGTACTCTTTGCTACCACAGCTTTTACTTTCGCCAGGTCTTTCAGGGAATGGATGCCTTCCATTCCCAGGTGATCGTCTGTAACATTGGTGATGACACTGGTATTGCAGGTATCAAAACCCAATCCCGAACGGAGTATACCTCCCCGGGCACATTCCAGCACGGCAAAATCTATTTCGGCCTGTCGAAGCAGAAGCCTGGCACTCGAAGGACCACTGCAGTCCCCTTCTTTGATTTGTATATCCCCTACAAAAATCCCATCAGTAGTTATGTAACCCGTTTTATACCCGGCCTGTTTAGCGAAATGAGCGATCAGTCTTGTGGTCGTGGTCTTGCCATTGGTACCTGTGACCGCTATTAATGGAATTCGTGAATCTGCTTTGTTGGGGTACAGGCTGTCTAATAATTTTACCGCTTCCTGTTTCAATGTTCTTTTTGGGAAATTGTTATTGCTTAGCTGTATTCGTTTTTGCAGTTTACCCTGACCGACCAGCATTGACGAATTCTTATTATTTAGTTGAAAAGGGATCTTTCTTTTCCTGGCTTCTGCCAGGATGGCCAATGCCCATGGATCCAATCCATCCCGGATTCTTAATCGTTTTAACTCTTGGATATCTTCTTCAATCGAGTAAGGTTGATAATCTGCCAAAGCCTGAACGATCCTGATGGCTGCTTTGCCGGCATAAATTCCCGCTGATTCGACCTGGTATGCAAAGACAATATGATATTCCCCTTTGTTACGAGTGGAGCGGGTACGGCCATATCCACATTCCATTCCCGCCAGCGATTGCAGTTCAAGAGCAATATGTTCAGCTACATGTCCCAGCCAGGTGCCTTCGCTTACTCTCTCAAAAAAACCTCCGGGCTTGTTTTCAGAACATTCGTGTTCAAACATGGAAGGAAGCAGGGATTCCAGTCTTTCTTTAAATCCTTTTATTTTGTTCGTGGGCATTTCTTCATAAATTCCCAGGTTCACCCGCATTTGTATCAATTCTTTCCTGTATCCCGACCAAATATTAGGACCCCGCAGCACTCTAATCTCCGCGATTTCAATTTTCTCCATATTAATAATTTTGACTAATCCATTTGCAGGGTCTGGACCCAACAATGAAATTGCTGCAAAAGCAAAGGGAAAATTGTGCCAAACCTCCTCCTGGTTTATGGGCCTGGCGTTGGGTATTATTGACAACAGGAGAATTGATTTTTGTAGAGGATGTACCCAAAACAAGTAGAGACAGTTGCAAGTCTTTGGCTACCCCTTTATTTAAAATTCCTGCCCCGGGGAAAAATTTTTTTCTGCCGGTTTTCTCCTGTCTTCTTTTTTTTATCCTGGTCAGGGGGAATGGATTTTTCATCTGCCCGGGAAAGAGTGAGCAAGGGCAGGTTTTCTTCAATAGATGTTGTCAACCCGCGTAAGAGTTTAGAAATATCATAACAACGGCTGGCAATTACATGGATCACTTCTCCTTCGCGTTGCAACTTCCCTTCGACCATTAAAAGACGTGATTGTAAAATTTCTTTCCGGTATGTTTCAAATATCTTTTCGAAAACGACCAGGTTGGCAAAGCCTGTTTCATCTTCAATAGTTATAAAACAAACCCCACCTGCCGTACCAGGTCTTTGTCTCACCAGTACCAGCCCGGCAACTTTTACAAACTGCCCGTCATTGATATTTGTAAGATCTTTGGCAGCTGATATCCGCAATTGCAGCAGCTTTTCTCTTACAAAACTGACCGGATGTGCTTTTAAAGAAAGAGCAGTACTGGCATAATCGTGAACTACATGCTCAGCCATGCCCATTACCGGCAGTTCAATAGCCTGGTCTGTTTCATCCTCCCAGGGTTGCGCTGCAAAAATACCCCGTTGACGATAGCGATCACTGATTTCCCATAAAGCCTGCCGGCGATCGAGACCCATGGACCTGAATGCATCAGCATCTGCGAGTTTCTCCCATGCTGATTCGGGCAAACCGGTTTCCCGGATAGAATGAATTGTTCCATACAAGTTTTTCCTCGCTGTTACCAGCAATTGAATATCCTCTTCCCGCAAACCTTTTACCTGGCGAAACCCCAATCGAAGTGCGCAATAGTTGCCGGATTTCTCTTCCAGTTTATTATCCCACACCGAGTAATTAATATCTACAGGTCTTATTTCTACTCCATGCTTTTGCGCATCAATCACAATCTGGGCCGGTTGGTAGAAACCCATGGGCATGCTATTGAGCAGCGCGCAGGCAAATGCATCCGGATAATACCATTTGATCCAGGAAGAAACATAGACTAGTAGCGCAAAACTGGCCGCATGGCTTTCCGGGAAACCATAACTGCCAAACCCTTCCAGTTGTTTAAATACACGCTGGGCATATTCCAGTTTATAACCTCTTTCCATCATTCCTTTTATTAATTTTTGTCCGAATTGTGCAACCAGACCCTTTGCTTTAAAAGTGGCCATACTTCTTCGCAATTCATCAGCCTCAGATGGGGTAAAACCCGCGGCTACAATGGCAATCTTCATGGCCTGTTCCTGGAATAATGGCACACCCAGGGTACGGCCTAAGATCTCTTCCAATTCCTTCGATGGATATTCCACCGGTTCTTCCCCATTGCGGCGGCGCAGGTATGGATGGACCATATCTCCCTGGATAGGGCCTGGTCGTACAATGGCCACTTCAATCACCAGGTCGTAAAAACTGCGGGGCTTCAATCTTGGTAACATGGATTGCTGGGCACGACTTTCAATTTGAAATACCCCGATCGTATCAGCATGGCAGATCATTTCGTATACAGCAGGATCATCCTGGGGAATAGTGGCCAGCGTAAGATCAAGTCCATAATTCAATTTCACCAGTTCAAAAGCTTTGCGGATACAGGTAAGCATTCCCAAAGCCAACACATCAATTTTAAGAAAACCCAGGGCATCGATATCATCTTTATTCCATTCAATACAGGTCCTGTTTTCCATTCGGGCATTCAGGATCGGGCATAAATCAGTTAATTTGCCCCGGGTAATTACAAAGCCGCCCGTATGCTGTCCGAGTTGCCGCGGAAAACCCATGAATTCCCTGGTGAGTTGTAAAACTTTTCGGAGATGTTTATCATCCGGATTAAATCCCTGTTCGGCAAGTCCTTTTCCGTCCAGCCAGTCATCCGTAAACTCCCAAACAGAACCCGAAAGGCGATTAACAGTATCTACAGATAATCCCATGGCCTTGGCTACATCCCTGATGGCACCTTTCTGGTGCTGCTGTGTAACCGTTGCTACTATTGCCGCCCGGTCACGGCCATATTTCTGGTAGATATATTGAATTACTTCTTCCCTTCTTTCATGTTCAAAGTCCACATCAATATCCGGTGGTTCATTTCTTGCGGCAGAAATAAAGCGCTCGAATAATAGATCGAATTTGGCGGGATCCACAGAAGTAATACCCAGGCAAAAACAGACGGTGGAATTTGCTGCTGAACCACGCCCCTGGCAAAGAATGTTCTGTTCACGGGCAAAGCGAACAATATCATAGACCGTTAAAAAATAGGAAGCATAATTCATCTTCTCAATAAAAGTAAGTTCATGATGAATGGCCGCCACTGTTTTTTCGGGTATCGTCTTCCCAAAATGCCTTCTGGCGCCTTCCCATGCCAGTAAGCTGAGTTCCTCCTGCGGGGATCGTCCACCGCTGGTAATTTCCTCAGGATATACATATTTCAATTCATCCAGCGAGAATTGGCAGGCCTCGGCAATTTCGTTGCTATGCTGGAGAGCCTGCGGATAATGCCGGAACAATCTTTCCATTTCCGCTATTGGCTTCAGGTGTCTTTCGGCATTGGGATGCAAACGAAATCCTGCAGTATATATGGTACATTTTTCCCGGATACAGGTTACAATATCCTGTAACTGTCGTCGTCGGGGTTCATGGTAATGCACGTCATTAGTGGCTACCAGTGGTATGTGTAAACGGGTAGATAATTCTGCAATCCTGTATAAGTATTTCGTATCATCGCCCAGGTAAGGACGGGAAACCGCGACATAAAGATCAGTACCGAATTGTTGCCTGTATTCTTTTGCTGCCAATTCAAAAGAAGGATCAAATTCGAATCCATCATTCAATTCAGCAGGAGGCAGGAGTATAAATTTCATACTGCCTCTCAATTGGTATACATCGGCTTTATACAAATGAGATTCTCCTTTTTCGGCTCTCAGGTTACCTATCGATAGCAGGGAACAAAGTTTTGAATAGGCATGGTTATCCGTAGGGTATGCAAGCAGGCTGGGACCATCCAGTAAATCGAGGCGGCAACCTATGACCAGCCGGATCTTATTTTTTTTTGCCGCTACATGTGCCCTGACAATTCCAGCCAGGCTGTTTCGGTCTGTTATCCCAATGGCAGAATATCCAAAGGCGGCTGCTTGCCCTACCAGTTCTTCGGGATGTGAAGCCCCGCGAAGAAAACTGAAATTAGATGTCACTTGCAATTCAGTATATCGCATACACCAACTCTTTTTCACGCAAAAAAACCATGGATAAACCAGCGATAACTGCTA
>DASUMO010000465.1:0-2369 GCA_036277695.1 Chitinophagaceae bacterium | reverse complement strand
CTGGTCAGCTTTGAAGATGACCTGCGGGTATACAGGCTTACCAAGTTTATTAAAACAAACCAGGAAACCTGTATTAACCTGAAACCCGCAGTGAAGAAAGGCCAGAAAATAAAAAGAGGTGATTTCTTAACGGAAGGATATGCCACACAGGATGGTGAACTGGCATTGGGTAAAAACCTGAAAGTGGCCTTCATGCCCTGGAAAGGTTACAATTTCGAAGATGCGATCGTGATCAGTGAAAGAGTGGTGAAAGAAGATATGTTCACCTCTGTTCATATTTCCGAATATGAACTGGAAGTGAGGGATACAAAATTGGGCGAGGAAGAACTGACACCCGATATCCCGAACGTATCGGAAGAAGCAACCAAAGACCTCGATGAGAATGGTATTATCCGCATTGGTGCACATATCAAGGAAGGTGATATCCTGATCGGTAAAATCACTCCCAAAGGTGAAAGCGATCCCACACCGGAAGAAAAACTGCTTCGTGCCATCTTTGGTGATAAGGCAGGTGATGCAAAAGACGCTTCGCTGAAAGCTCCGAATGGAGTGGAAGGGGTTGTGATTGGCAAAAAGTTATTCCAGCGTGCCAAGAAAGATAAAAATGCAAAGGTGAGGGAGAAGGCAGCGATCGAAAAACTCGAGCGCATGCACGAAAAGAATGAGGCCGACCTGATGCAGGTGTTGCTGGATAAATTAACCACGCTGCTGGCCAACCATGTTTCTGCCGGCGTTAGCAATAATTTTGGTGAGGTACAAATTGGAAAAGGATCGAAGTTTACTGCTAAAAACCTGGCCGGTTTGGATTATGCCAACATCAACCCGCTGGGCTGGACCGGGGACAAAAAGGTGGACGACCAGATCAATACCCTCTTACATAATTACAACATTAAATACAACGAAGAACTGGGCCGCTACAAGAGAGAAAAATTCAACATCTCCATAGGTGATGAATTACCTGCCGGTGTATTAAAACTTGCAAAAGTTTATCTCGCTGTTAAACGGAAACTGAAAGTAGGTGATAAAATGGCGGGCCGCCACGGTAACAAAGGTATTGTGGCAAAGATCGTTCGCCAGGAAGACATGCCTTTCCTGGAAGACGGAAGCCCGGTTGACGTGGTATTGAACCCGCTGGGTGTACCGAGCCGTATGAACCTGGGCCAGATCTATGAAACAGTGCTGGGTTGGGCCGGGCAGAAACTGGGATTAAAATTTGCCACGCCGATTTTCGACGGTGCGTCTACGGACGAAATTGCAGACTATTGTGAAAAAGCTGAGATTCCGAAATTCGGTCACACTTACCTCTATGATGGTGAGACCGGCGAACGTTTCCACCAGAAAGCAACAGTTGGTATCATCTACGTGATCAAACTCCACCATATGGTGGACGATAAAATGCATGCCCGTTCCATCGGGCCTTATAGCCTGATTACCCAACAACCGCTGGGTGGTAAAGCCCAGTTTGGTGGACAGCGGTTTGGAGAAATGGAAGTGTGGGCCCTCGAAGCATATGGTGCTTCCAATATCCTCCAGGAACTGCTGACCATTAAATCGGATGATATCATCGGTCGCGCCAAAACTTACGAAAGCATCGTGAAAGGAGATAATATCCCGAGGGCGGGTATTCCTGAATCCTTTAACGTATTGGTTCATGAGTTAAGAGGATTGGGCTTGGATCTCAAGTTTGAATAAGATACTGCGGGCTACTGGCTGCTAGCTACTAGTCCTTTCTAAGCAGGAATTTTTAAAATATTAGTATAATGCTAGCCGCTAGCAGCTAGCAGCTAAAAGCTAAATAAATATGGCTATCAAAAAAGAAAATCGTCCCAGACCCACGTTTTCCAAGATTACCATCGGCCTGGCTTCACCGGATACCATCCTGGAAAGAAGTTACGGCGAAGTGTTGAAGCCTGAGACAATCAATTACCGTACTTACAAACCTGAAAGAGACGGTTTGTTTTGCGAGAGAATATTTGGTCCGGTAAAAGACTATGAATGCGCCTGTGGAAAATACAAGCGTATTCGCTACAAGGGTATCGTATGTGACCGTTGCGGTGTGGAAGTGACAGAGAAAAAAGTGCGCCGTGAAAGAATGGGCCATATCAAACTCGTGGTACCCGTAGTTCATATCTGGTACTTCAAATCATTGCCGAATAAAATCGGTTACCTGTTGGGGGTTAGCTCCAAAAAACTGGAAACAATTGTTTACTACGAGCGATTCGTGGTAATTCAATCGGGTATCCGCGCCGACAAAGGACAAAATGTGGGCGACTTGCTGACCGAAGAAGAATACCTCGATATCCTGGATACCTTACCAAAGGATAACCAGTACCTGCCCGATGATGATCCCAATAAGTTCATTGCGAAAA
>DASUMO010000464.1:0-2299 GCA_036277695.1 Chitinophagaceae bacterium | reverse complement strand
GGCGGCAGGGCCAGGGCGGGTACTGTATGCGAGCCAAACGTAATTCCTTTTTCCAGGTAATTGAAGAGTTTGACACTTACATCTTCCCCGATATTTTGTTGTGCCTCCTCCGTGGAACCGCCTATATGCGGGGTTAATATGACATTGGGCAGATCCTGCAAAGGTGTTTGAAAACGATCCCCGTTTTTTTCCGGTTCCCAGGGGAATACATCGATAGCCGCACCGCTGATATGACCTTCCACGATCGCTTTGCGCAAGGCATCCAGGTCTACCACTTCGCCCCTTGCATAATTGATCAGGATAGCACCTTTTTTGAAATATTTCAGGGTAGTCTTGTTAACGATATTTTTTGTTTGCGTTGTTTCCGGCACATGCAGGGTCACCACATCGGATTTTCCCAGCACATCCTTTAGCGATTTCCCATCTACGGCATTCCCCAAAGGCAGTTTCGTTTCCACATCATAAAACAACACTTTCATGCCCATAGCTTCGGCCAGCACACTGACCTGCGACCCTATATTACCATAACCGATAATGCCCAGTGTTTTTCCCCTGAGTTCATAACTGCCCTTAGCCTCTTTCATCCAGATACCTTCATGGGCTGCTTTATTTTTATCGGGAATGCGGCGGATCAGCATAATGGCCAGCCCGATCACTAATTCCGCCACGGAACGCGTATTGGAATAGGGCGCATTGAAAACGACCACGCCATTACGCGTGGCCTCTTTCAGGTCCACCTGGTTTACACCGATACAGAAACAACCGATGGCCTGTAATTTTTTTGCGGCAGCCAATATGTTTTTGGTGATCTGTGTCTTGGAGCGTATGCCCAGGATATGCACGTCTTTGATCTCGTTGATCAATTCCTCTTCTGTCAGGGCCTTGCTGATCTTCTCGACCTGCGAGTAACCCTGCTGGCGGAAATTTTTTACGGCTATATCACTGATATTTTCTAAAAAAAGTATCCGGATCTTCTCTTTGGGATAACTCGTCTTCTCGTTTACTGGCATCAGGAAATCGGGGGTTTCAAATGAGGCCCGAAATTAATTCAAATAACGGTATGAAAATTGGGTGAAAACACTGCAATAGCGGGGGCTGAACGAACGTTCCTGTATAATATTCACAGGCGTTGATAAATAAATGAATCTGAATAATACCATCCTATGCAACAACTCATTATTTTGAGGACCAGCTATCTTTTGAAGACCCTGATTTGTACCATATCGCTGATGGCCATACTGGCCGGCTGTAATCTTTCGTCCGTCAAACAACAAGAAGTTAAGGAAGAAGAAGATTCCCTTGATTATTACCCCCCTACCCCTGCCTCGCTTTCCAAGGAGGAATTCAGGAAATATCACCGGGCTATGGCTGATTATTTTAACCAAAAACTGATCCGGCATGGATTCAACGGCAGTATCCTGGTGGCCAAGGAAGGGAATATTATTTTTGAAAAATATGTGGGCCGACCCGATTTACGCAAAGTGGATACGCTTACTGATTCTACCTCCCTTCATATTGCATCTACGGGAAAAACCTTTACCGCCATCGCAATTTTACGTATGATCCAGGATGGTAAATTATCGCTGGATGATTCCGTGACGAAATTTTTCCCCGCTTTGCCCTATTCGGGCATCACGGTAAAAATGCTGCTTAACCACCGCAGCGGCCTGCCCAATTATGTTTACTTCATGGCCGATAAAAAGAAATGGGACCCCAAGCTCTATGCAACGAACCAGGATGTGCTGGATTTTATGTACCGTGAAAGACCCAACAGGAGTTTTATACCCGGCACCCGTTTCAGTTATAGTAATACCAACTATGTGTTGCTGGCAAGCATTATTGAAAAAGTGAGTGGTTTACCATTCCCCGTCTACATGAAGCAGCAGATCTTTGATCCGCTCCAGATGAAACATACCTATGTATTTACCCTGGCCGATACCAATACGGCCACTCCTTCCTTTAATTATAATGCAAGTCATTGGGAAAATGATTTCCTCGAAGGCACTTATGGCGATAAAAATATTTATTCCACTCCCCGCGATATGCTGAAATGGGACCAGGCATTATACACCGACCAGCTCCTCAGCCAGGCCTTGCTAGATTCAGCTTTTGCACCGTATAGCTTTGAACGGCCATCCGTGCATAACTATGGTCTTGGCTTCCGCATGCTCTTATTGCCGCATGGTAAAAAAGTCATTTATCATTTCGGACGCTGGCATGGCTTTAATGCAGCATTTGCAAGGCTGACCGATGAGAAAGCCACGATCATAATACTTGGAAATAAATTTACCCGTAACGT
>DASUMO010000463.1:0-6355 GCA_036277695.1 Chitinophagaceae bacterium | reverse complement strand
CCTATCATACCCGTCTGATCAGTTGGGATCCAGATGCAGATGGCCCTTTGGGTGCCTCTTCAATAGGTAACCAGGATAGGTCCTTATCGGCAGATGCCGTAATAGATCCTCCACCCTGTAGTGTGGATGGACCCGCTACTGCCTGCCCCGGTACAACCGGACATGTATATTCAAATAGTGCTGCAGCAGACCCTGATGTCATTCCCTCCGGGTTTGTGTATTTATGGAGTGTTTCCGGAAATGCCACTATACCTGGCGCAACAAATGAGGCAACAGTAACGGTGAATGCGGGTAATGGTTGTAATTCGCCATATACAGTGACGTTAACCATTAAAACTACAAACGACCTTTTTATTACATCTTGTCAAAAAGTAGTCTCTGTAGCGGATACTCAAGCCCCAACCCTTACCTGCCCCGGGGCCATTACGGTAGCTTGCGCCTCCAATGTACCGGCAGCTAACACGGCCCTTGTAACAGGAGTCAGTGATAATTGCGGGGGCACGGTGACCGTAACACATGAGGGTGATAATATAAGTAACCAAACCTGCGCGAACCGCTATACGATTACACGCACTTATAAGGCAACAGATGCTTGCGGCAATTCTGCCACCTGTACGCAAACCATTATTGTCAATGACCAGGCAGCACCTTCCCTTACTTGTCCGGCTAATGTAACCGTTTCCTGTGCTTCGGAAGTACCAGCTGTTAATATCAATGATGTAACGGGGGTTAGTGATAACTGCAGCGGCACGGTTAGTGTTACTTTTGTCAGTGATGTGATCAGTAACCAAACCTGCGCCAATAGGTACAGGATCACCCGTACCTACAGGGCTACAGATGTATGTGGCAATTCGGCTACCTGTACGCAGATCATTGTAGTCAACGACCAAACGCCACCCCTACTCACCTGTCCTGGTCCGGTCACGGTCAGCTGCGCATCAGCAGTCCCGTCACCAGATCCTAATACTGTAACCGGTGTAAGTGATAATTGCGCAGGCACCGTGAGTGTAACTTTTGTGGGAGATCAAATCAGTAACCAAACCTGCCCCAATCGTTACACAATAACCCGAACCTACCGGGCAACTGATGTTTGCGGCAATTCGGCCACCTGCACACAAACGATTATTGTGAACGACAATTCAGCGCCTTCGCTTACCTGTCCGGCTAATGTAACAGTAGCATGTGCTTCGCAGGTACCAGCCGCCAATCCAGGTTCGGTTACAGGAGTCAGTGATAATTGCAGTGGTACTGTAACCGTAACTCATGAGGGTGATGTAACCAGCAACCAAACCTGTGCTAACCGCTTCACCATTACACGCACCTATAAGGCTACGGATGCCTGCGGCAACTCTGCAACCTGTACACAACTTATCATCGTTAATGACCAGGTGCCTCCTCAACTCACCTGCCCGGGACCAGTTACGGTAAGCTGTGCCTCGGCAGTGCCCACGCCCAATATCGGGTCGGTAACCGGGGTGAGTGATAATTGCAGCGGTACAGTCAGTGTCACTTTTGTCGGTGATGTGATCAGTAACCAGACCTGTGCCAACCGATATACTATCACCCGCACCTACCGGGCTACAGATGTGTGCGGAAACTCTGCCACCTGTACCCAAACCATTACTGTGAACGATCAAACTGCACCTGTCATAACTTGTCCGTCTGATAAGATAGTGGAATGCAGTGCTTCCACAGCCGCTACTGCACAAGGCACCGGCATTGCAACGGCAACGGATAACTGCGGAACCGTGAGTGTCACTTACGAGGATGTCAATTCATCGAATGGTTGTCAATCAACAATTACACGGACCTGGACAGCTGTTGATCTCTGTGGCAATTCATCAACCTGTACACAGATAATCATTGTCCGGGATCGCACAGCTCCACAGATTACCTGCCTTGAAGGTGGAACTGTTACCGCAACGGATAATTGTTCAGATCCGGAAGATATCACGCTTATACTTAACAACGGAATCTGGACTGCCATAGATGAAAGCGGTAATATCAGTACCTGTGAACAGGATCAAAGCAGAACCGTCGTTGCACGAAATACAGAACTGACCAATACTGCTGTTTCGGCAACGAAACCCTCGGTGCTTGCATTTCCCAACCCCTTCCGGGAACAGGTCAGGTTTGTCATCAATACGCCAAAAGCAGTAACCGGCAGCCTGGATATTTTCAACCTGATGGGCCAGAAAATAAAATCGGTGTACCAGGGATTGATTCCTGCGGGCACCAGGACCTTCGATTTGAATTTACCCGGACAGCAATTCTCCACGCTGATCTATGTTTTCCGGACCGGCGAGGAGCAGATCAGCGGCAAGCTGCTTCAAATTGCCGATACGCGGAACAATGAACCCTAATTGATTATTATTTGATAAAAGCAAACGCCAGCCTTAGGGTTGGCGTTTTTTTTTAAATATAGTACACGGTTATTTTGACCTGACCAGGTCCATCCCATTATTGTTAAAAACTAATTTCAGTGTTCGGTTACGGGGTTGGAATTCCAGGGAAATAGCGGCGGGTTCAAAAACAAAACGATGCTTGCCGCCCGGCATGAGCGGGTAAGAAGGAAAACCATCTATATTGGCAAACAAATCATGGCGGAACCGGGTGATTTGAATCTTGAAATTGGGTTGCCCCGCTAAATATTCCCCGCAATATTTATCCAATAGTTTTTTGGACAAATGACTTTTTTTAAATGAAGGGATTGAATAAGCTTTATTGAAAAAAATGCAAAGTGCACCAAGGGCTATATTCTCAACCGGGTAAACCTGGCCATTCGAACAATATGCGATCGCTACGCTATCACCGGGAAAATAAGCCACCACCGATTCAAACGCATCAATGCCACCGGGATGACCGTAAACATCTTTACCGTAAAATGAATACCGACGCAAACCCATTCCCTGCTCTTCCGTAATGGTAATCATTTGTGACAGACTTTCAGTGCTGATAAGATGGTGAGAAAACAAAGATTCGATAAAGCGGGCCAGGTCAGCAGGTGTGGATACGATCCCCCCGGAACCGCCCACAATACTAAGGTCAATGGGAGTTTGCCGGCGCCAGCGGCTCCTGGGTTTATACGAATAACACTCCCCTTTTGCCGGCTCCACCTTGTCACCGAAGTAAGTATCTTTCAAACCGATCTTTTTCACCAACCTTTGCTGCAATACATCCGCATAAGGCTGATTGTAGATATTTTCAATAATATAACCCAGTATTAAATAATTGGCATTACTATATTCTGTCTTCGTACCCGGTCCGAGTGTTTTATTCCGGCTGATGATAGTTAACATTTGGGCCGGGCTGCGGGGTTTCTGTTTATGGGGTACTTCGGTGATATTGGTAAAACCGCTCTTGTGTCGCAGCAACTGTTCAATATTCACGTTGGAGGCGTTCGGCAGGGAAGGAAAAAATGCATCCAGCTTTGTTGAAAGCTCAAGCCTGCCCTCTTCGATGAGTTGAAAAATAAGTACAGCTGTAAAAATTTTGGAAATAGATCCTATCCTGTATTTCGTGTCTGATCCTGCAGCCTGTTTTTTCAGGCCGGAAAAAATGCAATGCCCAACCGAGCGCTGGTAAAGCAAGTGGCCATTTTTTGAAATCACCATGGAGCCCATTCCCATCTTATGCTGGTCAATCTTGTCAAAAAGGCTGTCCAGCTTTGCCCGATAAGGAGGCTGCAAAAAAGCTGACCAGGGCGCCAATAGAATGCAGCCTGCCAGGACCAGGCCGGTCTTGATATGAAAATTGGTTCGCATGTTGATAAGGGTGGCCTGTAAATCTATGAATTCCGGTTAAAATCAGCGATGACTAGGAAAAGTTACAAGTAAATATCCGTGTTAGTTTACCGTGGCTATTTATTAATTTTCGGCAGCGATTAAATCCAATCACGTGAAAAAAACCACCTTTCTTTTCATTATTGTCTCTGCCTGCCTTTTCGTTCAGGCCCAGCCATTACAGGATAGTGCAGGAGCACTTATTCCCCAGAAGGAAAATGTGATTAAAGCAGAAACAATCATCAAAATTGAGAACCTGGGAACCAGGATCAATACCGAACTGGCTGAATTAAGACCTACGGTTTCTGCGGATGGCAATATCTTATTTTTTATCTGCGAAAATCACCCGGAGAACACCAAATACAATTCGGTGCGCAATTCACAGGATATCTGGTATTCAGTGAGGGATGAATCAGGCACATGGAGCGAAGCCATGCATATGCCCTACCCCTTGAATTCCTATCACTATAACGCGGTCTTCTGGATTTCACCCGACAATAACCGGATCCTGATCCGGAATGCATATATCAATGGCGACTACGTGGGCAATGGCGTCAGCATGAGTTACCTGGATAAATGGGGACGCTGGAGTAAACCGGAGATGCTGCGGATAAAAAATTATGGCAAATATGACAGGGGCCGGCAAAACGGGGCCACCATGGCACATGATGGTAAGACCCTGCTTTTATATATGACCGAGGAAAAAGGCGGTTATCTCAACGATATCTATGTTTGTTTTCTTCAAAAAGACGGCACCTGGAGTGAACCCAGGAGCCTGGGTAAAAAAATCAATCTTCCCCAGTGCGATGAAATGACCCCCTATCTCGCATCGGATGGTGTAACCTTATACTTTAGCAGCAACCGGCCCGGCGGCCTGGGTGATAATGATATCTGGATGACCAAACGCCTCGACAGCACCTGGCAGAAATGGAGTGAACCCATGAACCTGGGCAGTCCTATCAATACGGCTGACTGGGATGCATTTTTTACGCTGGATGCCGGTGGTGAATATGCTTACCTCACCAGCAATGCTGATTCCTATGGTGAGAGTGATATTGTGCGGGTTAAATTACTGGAACGCGAAAAGCCCGATCCTGTTATCCTGGTCAGCGGCAATGTGTATAATAAAAAAACAAACCAGCCCCTGAGTGCTTCACTTGTATATGAAATTCTTCCCGATGGTGAGGAAGCAGGTAATGCGATCTCCAGTCCATCCGATGGTTCCTTTAAAATCGTATTGCCCTATGATCAGAACTACCTGATCAGGGCAACAGCTGATCATTTTTTTGCGCAATCCGAAAACCTGAACCTGGATTCGCTCGTAAAAGCGGGTTATAAGGAAATTCACAAGGACCTCTACCTGGTACCGATAGAAATCGGGCAGGTGGTGAGGTTGAATAATGTGTTCTTTGATTTCGATAAATGGGACTTGCGGCCCGAATCCTTCCTGGAATTGAACAGAGTGGTTAAATTATTGACCGAGAATCCTGCCATTGAAATTGAAATGAGTGCACATACCGATAGTTATGGTTCGGATGATTATAATTTTAAATTAAGTGATAACAGGGCCCGCTCCGTTATGGAATATATTATCGCGAAAGGTATCGATCCGTCCCGGATCAGGTCGCAGGGTTATGGTGAAACCAAACATGTGGCCCCGAACGACACGCCGGAAAACAGGCAATTGAACCGGAGAGTAGAGTTTACCATTCTGAAGAATTGATATCGTGAATGGTGAATAGTGCGTGTTGAATGGTCAAGAAAGCTGTGAGCTTTGAGCCATTGTTGTCCGGTAAAAATGTAAACTACCGCGACCAAACAAAGTGCCTTATTGTACTTTATAAAAGTTTTTGAATGCCTGGGCCTGGCAATCCCAGGTTCCATTTTTTTTGATAAAAAAGTGGAACTAAAAGCCTGGGCATCGGAAATATGGCTAAAAATTGTGTTACCCGGCTTAGAAAAACAGGCTCAGTGACAAATTTAAACTGGCAGTAAAGCGACTTTTAAGCTGATTACAATGCTCAGATTCAGAATACGCTGTTTTATTTTGACACCGCCCGGATCAATTTCTCTAAAAGTCATACCGAAGGTGTTACCGCGTGCTTCAGCTCGCGGGCAAGCAGTTTAAAAAAACTGCATGGCTTTAGCCAAAATTAGGTTTAGGCTAAAGTCCTGTTCGATTGTAGCAATTCTGTTCTCCGGTAAAAAAGTAAACTGCTGCGACCAAAGTAAGTTCTTTCATCGCCGCCCGGATCAATTTTATTAACCTGCCTACCGGCAGGCAGGCGCCATTTTTCCAAGGTTATTACCGCGTGCTTCAGCTCGCGGACAAGCAGCTTATAAAATTGCCTGGCTTTAGCCAAAATTAGGTTTAGGCTCAAGCCTGTTGATTGTAGTACTCTGGGCCCCGGGCTGAAGCCCGGGGTAACTGCCCTATTTCTGCGGTCTTTACCCCGAAGATTAACTAAAAATAAACCGGGATTTCACTTTATTTTCCGGGCGCTAAATTCATCGATTAGAAATCGCTAAGAAAGACTCCCTCTTTACAGGTTTCCGGACAATACTGGCTTCAG